>CAZGCF010000026.1:0-9682 GCA_964524095.1 uncultured Campylobacterales bacterium
GTTAGAAGCGATGAAAAGCATTTGTAACATATTTGACGGTCAACCAAAATATGAGCTTTTAAAGACTATTTTTGACAGAGAGTTAAAAAAGATAGATTTAATAGAAGAGGAGATCATTTACAGTACATTTTCCAATCCAAAATTGAGACTAAGTGATGAAGAGATTTTAAAAAATGTACAGACTATTCAAAAACAAAACAGAGTCCCAATTTCTAAAAAATTAGATTTGGAAAATGGGGTTTACAACTTTTCTGTTGAGATGGAGACGGGAACAGGAAAGACCTATGTTTATACTAGAACAATTTTTGAACTAAATGAAAGATATGGATTTTCTAAGTTTATCATTATGACTCCAAGTGTAGCGATCAGAGAGGGAGTACATAAGAGTTTAGAGATTACTGAGACACATTTTAAAGAGATTTACGGTAAGAAACTTCGATTTTTTATTTACGATACAAAAAACCAGAGTAATCTTACAAATATTAGATCTTTTGCCGAAAGTCAAGAGATTTCAGTGATTATTATGAACTATCAAGCATTTGCTACAACTAGCAAAGATGCAAGGAAGATTTATGAAGAGTTGGATTTGATGAACTCACATCGTCCTATAGATGTGATCAAATCTACTCGTCCAATTTTGATAATAGATGAACCGCAAAAGTTTGGAACCACTGCAAATAAAAAGCTAAAAGAGTTTAATCCGCTATTTATATTAAGATACTCTGCAACTCATAAAAAAGAGTATAACTTGATGTATAGGTTGGATGCAATCGATGCTTTTAATCAAAAGTTAGTCAAAAAAATAGGACTAAAAGCTATAAATATAAAAAATACAACTGCAACTAGAGGATTTGTCTATCTTGATGAGATAATCATTAGTAAAGATAGGTTTCCAAAAGCTAGAATAGAGTTTGAAATAAAAGGTCAAAATATAAAAAGAGGGTTAAAACTTTTAAAAGAGGGAGATAATCTATACGAACTTTCAAACTATTTAGCGGAGTATAAAGATGGCTTTGTAATAAAAGAGATAAATGGACTTGAAAATAGGGTTACTTTTTTAAATGGAATTTCGCTTCGCTCTGGAGAGTCTATAGGTGAGGTTGATGAGGAGCTGTTGAGAAGAATTCAGATTAGAGAGACTATAAAGAGCCACTTTGAAAAAGAGGAGAGACTCTTTGAAAAAGGTATAAAAGTTTTGAGTCTATTTTTTATTGATGAAGTAAAAAAATATAGAGATTATGAAAAAGATGATACAAAAGGGGAGTATGCCAAAATATTTGAAGAGGAGTTTTTAAATGTAAAAGAGGAGATGAAACATCTCTTTAATAATGAATATTTTGAATATTTAGACAAGTTTAGTATAGAAGAGCTTCATAACGGATATTTTAGCATAGATAAAAAAGGGAAGTTAAAAGATCCAAAAATAGACAAAGATGGAAATGCTAAAGATGAAGATGCTTATGAGCTGATTATGAAAGATAAAGAGAGATTGCTCTCTTTTGAAACACCTACTAGGTTTATATTTTCTCATTCTGCATTAAGAGAGGGGTGGGATAATCCAAACATTTTTCAGATCTGTACACTCCGTCATACCAAATCTACTATCTCAAAAAGGCAAGAGATAGGAAGAGGTTTAAGGATTTGTGTAGATAAAGATGGGCAAAGGATGGATGTAGAGAGGTTATCGGATGAGTTTTTTGATATAAATGCTCTTACGATTATTGCAAATGAGAGTTATGAAGAGTTTGCCAAAAAACTACAAAGCGAATATGACGAAATTTTAAGTAAAAGAAGAGTCAAATTTACAACCAATGCCTTAAAAGGGCTGAAACTTGGGCAAAAGTTAATAGATGATATTTTAGCTATGGATTTAATATATGAGTTCAAATCGAAAGGGTATATTGATAATAGTTATGAATTAAGCGACAAACTTTTTGAAGATATTGAGAATGGTGAGTTTAAATTAAGTGAGGAGCTAAATCGATATAGAGATGATATTTTAAAACTTGTAGATAGATTTAATACTAAAAAGATAAATATTGAAAATGAAAAAGATAAAAATATTAAACTACCTGTTCTAAAACCAAATAAAAATTTTGAGAAGTTCAAAACCTTTTGGGATAAAATAAAATTTAAAACAACTTATAGAATAGATTTTGATAGTAAAGAGTTGGTAAAAAATGTTGTAGATAGAATAAACAGAGAGCTTGAAGTTAAAAAGATTGTTATAAATATAGTTGAGTCTTCTCAAGAAGATAATGTTGGTTTAGAGGTAAAGTCACAAAAAAGCAGTAAAGTTGATCTACATCTTAAGGGAATTAAATATGATCTTATTGGAGAGATTTCAAAATCGACATATCTAAAAAGAGAGACTGTTGGAGATATTTTAAAGAGTATCAACAAAGAGAAGTTTGATCTATTCAAGCAAAACCCGGAAGATTTCATAAGCAAAATAGTCCATATTATTGAAGAAGAGAAAGCCACAACCTTCATAAACTCTATTAAATATACTAAAACAGGAGAGTTTAACAGCGATATTTTTACTATCAACAACTTTAAAGGTAAGTTAGAAGAGGATTTAATAGATCTGAAAAAACATATCTATGACTACTTGAAGTTTGATTCAAAAGTAGAAGAAGTGTTTGCTAAAAATTTAGATGTAAGCGATGAAGTGATTGTTTTTGCTAAATTACCGCATAAATTTAAGATTCCCACACCAGCAGGGTACTACAATCCAGATTTTGGAATACTCTTTAAAGATACAATCTACTTTATAGCAGAGACAAAAGGGAGTCTAAAATCTATGGAGTTAAAAGGCAAAGAGAAGGCAAAAATTGAGTATGCAAAAAAACATTTTGAGATGTTAAAGAGTGTAAAATATAAGGTAGTTACCAATTTTGATGATTTGATTAATAGTATTGGAGAGTAATTTAATGGCACGTGGAACGAAACTTGATCTATCTTTTGATTCTTTTGGCGATGGATGGGAGGTTGATGACCTTTGTCCGAAATGTGGTGAGAATAGAAGTGAATGTATCTGTAACAAAGAGAAGAAAACTTTAACTCCAGCTGAACATAGACTTGTCTTTAAGCGTGAGAAACGGCGTGGTAAGCCTGTTACATTGGTTGGAGAGTTTTTCATAGACAAAGATGAGAGTAAATCTCTGTTAAAGAGTATCAAAAAGAGTTTGGGAAGCGGTGGTACTTTTAAAGATGGGTGGATGGAACTGCAGGGCGAAAAGGCTGATGCTGTTCGCCCGCTACTTGAAAAAGTGGGGTATCGTTTCAAAAGATAGCTGTTAATAACTTTATAAAATTGGTTGGTTTAAGTGTTGTTTTTGTATGGAAGAATGATCTTGAACTGTTTTGGGTTAGTCTCTACCTCTAGTTTGCCTCCGTGTGCTTCTACAATTTGTCTAGAAAGGATTAATCCAAGACCGTGACCTTTTGTTTTTGTAGTCTGAAATGCTTCAAATAGGCGTTCAGGGTTTTCTAATGCTACTCCGCTATCTTCAATTATGAAAACTATTTGGTTATCTTGAGCTTCAGTCTTTATCCATATATCTCCAGTATCATTTTCATCTTCTTCAATTGCATCTATAGCGTTGAAAAGTAGGTTTTGGAGTGCGAGGGAGAGTAGTCCTAGATCAGCTTCAATTGTAAGAGAGGGGAGTTCATAATGAAAATTTATCTCTTTTGTATAGCTGTAAGATGCTATTGCGGCACGGCACTCTTTTTCTAACCGTTCTAGAGTTATTTGAGTTAAGTGTGGTTGAACCCCTTTTGAGTACATAAGTGTTGTTTTTATGATCCGCTCAACTCGAAACAGGGAACGTCTTATCTCGTCAACAATAGGTTGGTTTTTTGGTACTACACGTTTTGCTAATGAAGAGGCAAGAAGGGCAATTGAGCCTATTGGATTTCTTATTTCATGAGCAAGGTGTGCCGCCATCTGCCCCATAGAGGCGAGTCTCTCTTTTCGTTTTTGTTCTGTAATATCTGTAGCACTTATAATCTTTTTGTCACCATTGTGTGTAGATTTTATGAGAAAGTATCGTCCATCAAATGCAACTTCTGTCTCTTTTAGTGTTGATGGGAGCATTTGGAGTAGTCCATCTAATGCCTCTGCTTCACTATTTTGCAAAAAGATAGAACCATCTTGGTTTATAACCCACAATGCATTTGGTAGTGCTTCAATGATCTGTTTTACAAGGCTTTGGAGCTGGTTGTATGAGTTTGTAAGTGCAACATACTCTTTCTCTACACTGTAAGTCTGTTCTATTAGGTTTTGTAGTTGAGATAGAAGTGTCTCTTTTTCGTCATCTCCAAGTGATTTTGGAAGTTTAAACTCATTCATATTGTGTTATCCTTAACAGTTTTTCAAAATCTTTCAAATCAAAGCATAGAAGAGATGGATCGTTAGAGTTTTTAAGTTCATTGCTAAAACCGCTTTTTGAAAATAGGGCAAAGTAGTCTGGAGAGAGTCCAGACTTTTCACACTTTGATTTTAGTTTGCTTACAAGACTTTTACAAACTTTGCTTCTTTTCCATTTGCACTCTCCAATAATTATGCGGTTATTTTCTGTCTTTGCTAGAAGATCAAACTCATTGTGTCTATCCCAGTATGTTCCCTTTTCTGATACTGGATCTCTCTTTTCAAAGGTATGCTTAATTAATGCATTAGAGAGCTCTTCAAATGTAAAACTTACATATCTGTCAAATGATGATTCAAGCATTTCAAAAAATGGCTCATACTCTTTAGCCTCAATCTCTTTTGCATAAGGTTCAACAAATGTGTACCAAAATCTAAAGAAGGGGTGAGTAAACTTTATTTTTGCCTGAATTTTATATCGTCTCTCCTCTTTTCTCTTTTTTTGTCCAGGTTTCACTACTCTAGGTGTCTCTCTTGAAAGCTCTTTTTCTAATAATCCTATTTGGCTTAGAAGTTGGTAAGTTGCTATACCTTTTGTTCTAGACAATCTTGCACGTCTAAAGACATTGATCATCTTTCCATCAGATACAGCAACAGCACAAAGCATTCTACAACTCTCACTGCTAAGGGTTGCAGGAGGTAGGATTTTTCTTTTTAAAAAGTCGAAATTTTCTAAAATATTCGAGTGGATCGATTCAAAGAGAGAGTCGCTGAAGTTTAGAGTGGTGTGCTTTTCAAGCCCGCCAAATACTGCGTAATGCTCAATTAACTGCTCAATCTCCAAATGTGGAAAGTGTTGGTAAAAGTAGCGAAACTTTTCTATAATTTCTCAACCTTTTTAGTAATTTCATATGATTATAGCATAACTTGAGTGACACAACTAATTAATATTGCTTCAAGTAATTTTGTTATACAATATGTTATACAAAACAAGGAGTTCTTATGGTAGCAGTAAGATTGCCTGAAAATATGGAAAGAAAGCTTGAGACTTATGCTAAAACTTTACATAAAACCAAAACAGAAATTGTCAAAGAAGCATTGGCAAAATATTTTAAAAGCTATGAGCAAAAAAGAAGTGCCTATGAACTAGGTGAAAACCTTTTTGGTAAGTATAAAAGCGGCAAAGATAATCTCTCTACAACATACAAGCAACAACTGAAAGATAAAATCCGTGCCAAGTAAAAAGATATTAGTTGATAGTGGTCCACTGATAGCACTTTTTGACGGTGGAGATAAGTATCATGATAGCGTCAAAAGTTATCTTCGTACCTTTAATGGTACACTTATCACGACTTGGGCTGTACTGACAGAGGTGTCGCATATGTTGGATTTTAATCTACAAGTGCAACTTGATTTTCTACAATGGGTTGAATTGGGTGGTGTTGAAGTTTATGAAATTAGGCAAGAAAATATTGCTATGATACGGGAAATGATGACCAAATACACCAATGTGCCAATGGATTTGGCAGATGCTACTTTGATGTATGTCGCATATAATGAAAAGATTAAAAATATTTTAAGTATTGATAGTGATTTTGATATTTATCGTACAATTAAAAATGGTTTTTTAAAAAATGTATTAAAAGAGGTATAGATGCCAAAAGATTACGATAAAATATCCCAGTGTTTAGAGCAGATGTGAGCATAGCTTTGAGTAAATGCGATCTTTTGCCAAAATCTGAAGTTTTAGAGATAAAAGAGTATTTGAAAGATCAGCTACAAGATGAGCTTGAGCTTAAAGTGGTGCATGGACACTCATAGATTTAGCAGGTCCTGCATATAGAGTTACTATTCCAAGTGTTATACAGGTAAGTTTTATAAGAGCAAAGTTAGAGTATGAGTAATTTAGAAATTGAACGAAAATTTTTGTTATACCCCTGTTCTATGAAGCGTTTTTTGAGAAAAGAGGGGTTGAGTTGGAAAAGTGTCAGGATTGAGCAGTTTTACCTAACATCAGGTGAGAGTGGTGCAGAGCGTTACCGTAAATATGGCAGTAGATATATAAAAACTATTAAATGTGGATCTGGACTCGTTAGAGAAGAGAGAGAAGAGGAGGTTTCGGAAACTCTTTATGAAGAGTCAAAAGGTCAAAATAGTAATGGTGTCATAAAGAAGGTAAGACGAATTGTTAAGTTTGGCAACCATACATTTGAGATAGATAGTTTCAAAAAGCCTTTTAAGGGGTTGAATTTTCTTGAAGTAGAGTTCAAGAGTGAAGATGATGCAAAAAGATTTGAACTTCCTAAAGAATTCAAAAAGATTTTGGTTGCTGAAGTTACTGAAAATAGAGAGTTTACCAATGGAGCTTTATCTAGATCGATGAAGATCCCCTCTATTGAGAGAGACTTGAAAGATATTTTTGCTCAAATAGATAGAAGAGAGGATTTTTTAAAAGCCTCTACAAATGTTGAGTTTAACCCATATGATAGTGGAGCCAATGCTGTTAAAGCCATATTTTATACTCTTTTGAAGAGTATAGAGGCGAATCGTGATGCTATTTTACATAGAGAGTATGATCCTGAAAGGTTGCATCAGTTAAGAGTTGCAATGCGTAAATTAAGAGCATTGCTCTCTCAAATGAGATCACTCTTTTTGATTGAGTGGCGTAATGAGCATAAAGAGAGATTAGCTTTTTTGATGCGTCAGACAGGTAAACAGAGAGATATAGATGTCTATCTTGAATCTATCCCCAACTATAAGCAGATGTTACCAAAAGATCTTAGAGGTGGATTGGATCTTTTGGAAGATTATCTTACTAAAAAGTCTAAAGAGGGTAGAGATGAGTTGATCAACTTTTTGCAAAGTGAACAATTCAATAGAGAGTTAGAGATACTTTTAGATTTTTGTTGCAGTGAAGGAGATATAGGGCTTTCAAAGAGGTGTAGTGAGCCTATAATAATTGAAGTTAAACGTGTTTTGCGTAAGCGTTATAAGCGTATATTAAAAAGAGGTGATAGTTTAAATAGAGACTCGTTAGCAAGTGATTACCACCTTTTGCGCATAGATGTAAAAAAACTTAGATATATTGTAGAGTTTTTTGCATCTTTGTTTGATAAAGATGCTTATAGTAGTATGCTTAAGAGACTCAAAGAGATACAGACAATTTTAGGGGAGCATCAAGACTTAGAGGTTCAAAGCAGTTATCTAAAAGAGTTGAGTCAAGTTCCAGAGTTACAAAATAGTAAAACTATAAGAGCTTTGAATGAGTTGCGTAAAACAATGGCTCATATAGAAGATCAAAAGCGTAAAGAGTTTAGAGATAGATTTAAACTCTTTGCAAAAAGAGAGGATCTATTTTTAGAGATGATCTGTAAATTTTAAAGGATAAATATGTCTTCATCTCTATATATCATTTCAAAAGAGCCACAAGCGGGTAGTCTCTTTGTTGCTATTGGGTTAATGGAGATTTTAAAGCGTAGATTTAAGCGTGTTGCTGTTTTTAAGCCTATAGTTTCAGATAGAGAAGATGAGGATGTTAAGACTCTTATTGATATATTCAATCTAAATGAGTCTTTAGAGGATGGTTGTGGTATTACACTTAAAGAGAGTGAAGAGTTACTTGCTTATGAGAATGACGATAAACTTTATGAGAGTTTGATCAGTAGTTTCGAGTCACTTAGTAGTAGGTATGACTTTGTCTTATGTTTGGGTTTGAGTTTGCAACATCTAAAAGATTTCATAGATTTTGATCTAAATTTGCAAATTGCAAAAAACTTCTCATCATCTATAGTAGGTGTTATTAGTGCTAAAGATAAAAGTGTTGATTTTATAGATGAAGAGATTCTTCTTTGGGAGAGAGGGTTAAAAGAGGAGGGGCTTAAACCATTTGCATTTTTTATAAACCATATAAAAGATAGGTTTGAGTGTAAAGTAAAGAGTGTTAATGCTCCATGTTTTCCTATTGCATACGAAAAAGAGTTGGATTGTCCAACTATTCTTGATTTTTTAGATGTAAGCGGTGGTGAAGTTTTAAATATAGATGATGAGAGAAAGCTTGAGCATACGATAAATAAGCCGTTGATTGCTGCAATGCATCCTGAACACTTTTTAGACTATTTTGAAGATGGTGATTTAGTTATAGTACCTGCAGATAGAAGTGATATATTGCTTACAGTAATGGCTGCTAATCAGACAAAAGGTTTTCCTAATGCATCTGCAGTTGTTGTAGGTGGAGAAGTAACAATTTCTAAAAATATCTTAAAACTGCTATCTTCAAACGATAACTTCAATATTGCACTTATTAGAGTTCCTTTAGATACTATGCAGATTTCACAGTTAGCACTTAAAAGTAGAGCTAGAATTACTTCTAAACATAGAAGAAAAGTAGCGTTGGCATTGGGGCATTTTGCAAAGTATGTAGATAGTGAACTCATTGAAAATTCGCTTACAAAGAGTAGTGTAGATATTTTAACCCCTGCAATGTTTCAACACAGACTCTTTGCACGAGCTTCAAAACACAAAGTTCGTATTGTTTTGCCTGAAAGTATGGATGAAAGGATCTTAAGAGCTGCTGAGATAGTGCATAGACGCAGTATTGCAGAGATTATTTTACTTGGCGAGAAAGAGACTATTTGCAATAGAGCAAAAACTTTTGGGATAAGTTTAGATGGATTAGAGTTTATAGATCCGCAAGATAGTGATCTTTTAGATAGGTTTAGTAGAAGGTTTTATGAGCTTCGTAAAGATAAAGGGATGACTCTTGATCTAGCTAGAGATAGAATGAGAAATTGGACATATTTTGCCACTATGATGGTAGAGCAGGGGTTGGCAGATGGTATGGTTTCAGGGGCATCTCACTCAACTGCTGAAACTGTTCTTCCTGCTTTGCAGATCATAAAGACCAAACCGGGCATAGAGATAGTCTCTAGTATCTTTTTTATGTGTCTTGATACAAAAGTTTTGGTTTATGGTGATTGTGCCATTGTGCCTGATCCAAACCCTGAAGAGTTGGCACAGATAGCTGTGGAGTCTGCTTTGAGTGCCAAGGCATTTGGTATAGAGCCGATTGTTGCTATGCTTTCATACTCAAGCGGAGAGAGTGGAAAGGGTAAAGATGTGGAGAAGGTTAGAAAAGCAGTTACTATTGCTAACAGTATGAGACCTGATCTCTTAATTGAGGGACCCATACAGTATGATGCGGCGATAGATCCAGAGGTTGGCAGAAAAAAGATGCCAAAAAGCTTGGTTGCAGGTCGTGCTACTGTCTTTATATTTCCAGATTTAAATACAGGTAACAATACATACAAAGCT
>CAZGCF010000027.1:0-8876 GCA_964524095.1 uncultured Campylobacterales bacterium
GGAGTTGAAAGAGAGGGAAAATAGATCAAAAATTTTTACACTTTAAATGCTGATAAAACTTTTCACATAGAAAATTCTCCCCTTTTTACTCTTTTAATTATAGTATTGCCAAGTCTCTCAACTATTCCAAAAAATCACTCTATAAGCTAAAAATGTGCTTAAATTAGATATAATTTTTTTAAAAAAGTTTAAATTGTTATTGTTTAATAATTATATGAGGAGAAGAGATGAAATTTTATGTAGGAAGCGACCATGCAGGTTTTGCAGTAAAGTCACTAGTATGTAATTACCTGTCTTCAAAAGGTCATGAAGTAGTTGATCTAGGACCAGATAGTGCTGATCGAGTAGATTACCCTGATTTTGCAAAAAAAGTTGCTGAAGCAGTTGTTGGCGATAATGGAAGTTTTGGTATTTTGATCTGTGGTACGGGGATAGGTATGAGTATAGCGGCAAACAAAGTTAATGGTATTAGAGCGGCTCATTGCAACGACTACTACACAGCACAAATGGCAAGAGCACACAACGATGCAAATATACTCTGTTTTGGAGAGAGAGTCTCTGGACCTGGAGTTATTGAGTCTATGCTTGATGCTTTTATAAATACAGAGTTTGAAGGTGGTCGTCACGAAAATCGTGTGAAAAAAATTATGTCATTAGAAGAGAATTGTTAAATGCTTTTTGATTGGGCAATCATTACATTAACTTCAATGTTAGCCATCTTTTTATTTGTCAAAATGTTCTATTTTAAAAATTTGACAATAAAAGAGAAAAAGAGCAATGATGTAATGAAAATGACACTCAAAGAGGCTGAAATAATGATACGTAAATATCAAATTCAGCTACAAAGAGCAATAGGTAATATTGATATTTTAAATGAACAGATGATTAAATTAAGACATGAGATAAAAGCGGTAAAACAGCGTAATAGTCAATATCGTATTGAGAATGAAAAACTTCGTTCAAGAATAAAAGAGTTAGAATCGCGTATTGAAGCTCTAATATAAGGTGGTAACTATGAAAACATTAACAAATGATCAAAAAAAGTTCTTACTAGATTCAATAAGAGATATTCCAGATTTTCCAAAACCTGGCATACTATTTAAAGATATTACAACACTTCTAAATAGTGCAGAAGCCTTTTCTCTTCTTATGAATCATTTAGAAGAGCGTTATAAAGAGTTCAATCTTGACTTTATTGCAGGTATTGAGAGTCGAGGATTTATTTTTGGCTCAGCCCTTGCGGCAAAACTTGGCATAGGTTTTGTGCCTATTCGTAAAAAGAATAAGCTCCCTTTTACAACTATCTCTGAAAAGTATTCGCTTGAGTATGGAGTAGATGAAGTTGAAATTCATATAGATGCTTTCCGTGAGAAAAAGGGTGCACGTGTACTCTTAATTGACGACCTTATTGCAACAGGTGGCACTGCAGAAGCAGCAGCAAAACTCATCAAAGCTGCCGATGCAGAGTGTGTTGAAGCCTGCTTTATCATAAACTTGACATTCCTTGAAGGTAGCAAAAAACTTGATGGCTTGACATCTGTATATTCCATATTAGAGATTGCATAATGTATATACCTAAACCTCTTAAATTTGATCCGGATGAACTTGGACACTTCGGAATTTTTGGTGGACGCTATGTTCCTGAAACTCTTATGCCCATACTTAAAGAGCTAGAGAGTGCATATGAAGAGATTCGCTTTGACAAAACATTTTGGGAAGAGGCTCACTACTACCTAGAACACTATGTAGGACGACCAAGCCCTCTATATTATGCTAAAAATATCTCTGAAGAGATTGGTGCAACAGTTTACTTGAAACGTGAAGATTTGAACCATACCGGCGCTCATAAAGTAAACAATACCATCTTGCAAGGTCTTATTGCCAAACGACTTGGAAAGAGAAAAGTTATTGCTGAAACAGGAGCAGGACAGCACGGAGTTGCAACAGCTACAATAGCGGCACTGCTTGGCTTAGAGTGTGAAATATTTATGGGTGCCAAAGATGTTGAACGTCAAGAGCTTAATGTCTTTAGAATGAAACTTCTTGGAGCAAAGGTGCATGCTGTAGAGAGTGGTTCAAAAACATTGAAAGATGCAATGAATGATGCCATTCGATACTGGGTTACCAATGCAAGAGATACATTTTACATTATAGGCACAGTTGCCGGTCCTCACCCTTACCCTATGATGGTTCGTGACTTTCAAGGTATCATCAGCTATGAAGCGAAAGCACAAATCTTAAAAGCTCAAAACCGTATGCCTGACTTTGTCATAGCCTGTATTGGCGGTGGTAGTAATGCAATGGGAATATTTGCCCACTTTTTAGAAGAGCCTGAAACTACTTGTATTGGCATAGAGGCAGGTGGATTGGGGCTTGATACAGACAAACATGGTGCAAGTCTTGCAAAAGGGAATCCTGGTGTTCTACATGGACAAATGAGCTACCTCTTGCAAGATGAAGATGGACAAATTCTTGAAGCACACTCCATTTCAGCAGGGCTAGACTATCCTGGTATTGGACCAGAACATGCATATTTAAAAGAGATAGGTGCCGCAGAGTATGACTCTATAACAGATCAAGAGGCACTTGATGCTTTTGTGTGGCTAAGTCAAAAAGAGGGAATCATACCTGCATTTGAAAGTTCACATGCAATAGCTTATCTTAAAAAGATGGATCCGGAACGTATAAAAGATAAACTAATAATTGTCAATCTATCAGGACGTGGTGATAAAGATATGATCCAAGCTCAAAGCTTGTTACATTTTGACTAGGAAACAGAGATATGGAACAGTTTCTAATCGATGCTCTAACAGATTATGGCTATATTATTCTCTTTATCTGGAGCATTATGGAGGGTGAGCTTGGACTTGTAATGGCAGGTACAATGGTACACACTGGACATATGAATATGCCTACTGCTATTTTAGTAGCTGGTCTAGGAGGATTTGTAGGCGATCAAATCTACTTTTATATAGGCAGATACAACAAAAAGTGGATTCATCAATATCTAGCCAACCATCGTAGAAAGTTTGCACTGGCACATCTTCTTCTAAAAAAGTATGGTTGGCCTGTTATATTTATTCAGCGCTATCTATATGGTTTAAGAACTGTCATTCCAATGAGCATAGGACTTACACGTTATGATGCAAAAAAATTTGCTATTATAAACCTCATCAGTGCACAAGTGTGGGCGGCTATTACGATTGTATTGGCCTATATTTTTGGTGAGCAAATTATGCAAGTTATCGAATATGCAAAACACCACTGGTATTTTGCACTACCTATAGCAGGTCTATTTTTTGTTAGTATCGCCTACACTTTCAAACGTATTGAAGATAATATTTTAAAGAGGAGAGAGAAACGATATGAAAATCGAAATAGTACCGAAATTGAGAAATGAGATTGATGCTGATCTAGAAATTATCTGTGTAGTAAAAAAAGATTTAGATCATAAATGGGTTGAAGATAAAGAGACACTTCAACTTCTTGGATTTGAAGGTGCTCAAGATCAAACGTGTCTATTGGCACAAAGCAAACGCATCTATATTGGTGCTGACTCAATTGATCATGATGATATTAGAAGTGCCTATGCTTCAGCTATAAAAGCTTTACGAAACACAAAAGTTGAACATGTAAAGACAGCTCTCTATCTTGGAGGAAACCAAACTCAAAATCTACAAGCTATGGTAGAGGGTATGATTTTAGGAGATTATGAGTTTGACACATATAAAACAGAAAAAGCAAAACATCCTATTAAAAATATAACAATATCTACTGAAGAGTTTAACGGTAAAGAGGTAGATATAGAAGAAGCAAAAAAAGCTGTTGAAACTGCAATAACAGTAGCAAAAGCTGTAAACTTTACTCGTGAAATCATAAATACACCACCAGATGATATGACTCCTGTAAAATTGTCTGAAATAGCTAATGAACTTGCAAAATCGAATGGTTTAGAGTGTAACTGTCTTGATGAAAAGGGTCTTGAAGAGGAGCAGATGGGTGCATTTTTAGCTGTTAGTCGTGCAAGTGCACACCCTCCTAGATTAATTCATCTAACATATAAACCTAAAGATGCAAAATATAAAATAGCTCTTGTAGGCAAAGGGCTTACTTATGATAGTGGTGGACTAAGTTTAAAACCATCTGACTATATGGTAACAATGAAGTCTGACAAATCGGGAGCTTGTGCTGTTCTTGGTATTATGAAAGCAGTAAGTGAATTGGGACTTCCTGTTGAAGTGCATGGAATTATAGGTGCTACTGAAAATATGATAGGCGGAAATGCATATAAACCTGACGATATTTTAAAAGCTAAAAATGGCAAAACTATTGAGATCCGTAATACTGATGCTGAAGGTCGTTTGGTACTTGCAGATTGTCTCTGCTATGCACAAGAGAAGGTAACTCCAGACTATCTATTTGACTTTGCAACACTAACAGGAGCTTGCGTAGTTGCTCTTGGTGAATATACTACAGGTATAATGGGACACGATAGCAGACTTAAACACAGCTTCACAAGAGCAGCAGCTAAAGCTGGAGAGCTTACAGGAACTCTACCATTTAACCGCTACCTTAAAAAACTGCTTAAAAGTAGTGTAGCAGATGTATGCAACATCAGCAGTTCACGATATGGCGGAGCAATTACAGCCGCACTATTTTTAGATCACTTCATTGAAGAAGAGTATAAAGATAAATGGTTACATCTTGATATAGCAGGTCCAGCTTTTGTAGAAAAAGAGTGGGGTTACAATCCTGCCGGAGCAAGTGGTGCAGGTGTTAGAATGACAATTAAATTGTTTGAGCAAATCATAAAAGAAGAGTGTACAGTAGTCTCTTAATTTTATAAAAGAAAAGGAGTTATTATATGGGTCTTCCCGTAGGAATTGTAGGTTTGCCAAATGTAGGTAAATCTACCACATTTAACGCACTTACAAAAGCACAAAATGCTGAATCAGCAAACTATCCATTTTGTACTATAGAGCCAAACAAAGCAGTTGTTCCTGTTCCTGATCCAAGGCTAGATGAGTTGGCAAAAATTGTCAATCCTCAAAGAATACAGCACTCGACAATAGATTTTGTCGATATTGCAGGTCTTGTAAAAGGTGCCAGTAAAGGTGAAGGTCTTGGAAACCAGTTTCTAAGTAACATCCGTGAAACAGATATGATTTTACATATGGTACGCTGTTTTGAAGATGGAAATATTACACACGTTGAGGGAAGTATAGACCCGCTTAGAGATATTGAGATTATCGAAAGCGAACTGATCTTTGCCGATATTCAACAGCTTGAAAAGAAGATTGATCGTCTTGCACGACAGTCAAAGACTGGCGATAAAAAGGTACGGGCTCAGCTTGAGATAGCACAAGAACTTTTAAAACATCTCGAAGAGATCAAACCTGTAAGCACTTTTGAAAATAGAGAAGATGAAAACTTTATTCAACTTGACAAAGAGCTTAGATTTTTGAGCAATAAGCCTATTATTTATGGTGCAAATGTAGATGAAGATGGACTGCTTGAAGATAATGAGCATGTACAAGCTGTTAAACAACATGCCAAAGAGGTGGGTGCAGATGTAATCAAACTCTGTGCTAAGATTGAGGAAGAGTTGGTTCAGCTTGAAGAGGAGGAAGCTAAAGAGTTTCTTGCAGAGCTTGGCATAGAGGAGTCAGGACTCGACAAAATAATCCGTACAGCTTTTGATAGACTTGGACTCATAAGCTACTTTACTGCCGGAGTAAAAGAGGTAAGAGCCTGGACGATCCACAAAGGGTGGAAAGCTCCAAAAGCGGCAAGCGTCATCCATAACGACTTTGAAAAAGGCTTTATACGTGCTGAAGTAATTGCTTATGAAGATTTTATTCAGTATGGTGGAGAGCAAGGCGCAAAAGAAGCCGGTAAGATGAGACTTGAAGGGAAAGATTATATAGTCCAAGATGGCGATGTAATGCACTTTAGATTTAATGTCTAATCTATAACTGCCCTTTTAGGCAGTTATAGATATACCAACACTCTGTTCCATAGATTGTGGATCTGTAGAGCTATACTGCTTTAACCCCTCTTCTCTTTTGATCTCTTCTCTCTCTTTCTGAAGATCCATAAGAGCTTTTAACTCACCACTTCTTGCACTTGCAGCAACTGCATGATCTTGAGGACTTGGATCAGCCGGAGCCATTGCAGCAGCTTCAACTTGACGCATCTTCTCTAATGTATCTTGAGGATCTTTCCCTTCACTTACAGAGATAGGAACCTCCCCTGCTACAGCATACATACGCCCATCAGGGCCACGTTCATATGTAAAACTTGCTCCACCTGCTGCTATGCCTGCCGCAGCTGATAGGTGTGCACTTTCATGTGCTCTTACTTTAGTATCACTTGCTTGTAATTGAGCAACTATAGCCTTCTCTTCACTATCTAACTCATTTATACTTTTAGGTTTAGTATCATCATCTTTTTTATTTTCTGTAGAAATATTTGAAGAGTCTGAAGACTCATCTACTCCTAAACTATCTTGCTTATTATCTTGTAAAGGAGAGTCTAACTGAAGAGAGCTATTCTCTCTCCAGTTAAAGTTATTGTATGTAGTAGTTAGCCAGTTAGAACTGACTTGCATTAGCTTACCCCTGTATATCTAACTGCATTCCTAAACCAGTCATAGCCGCTATCTGCTGTTGTTGAACTCGTTGTTGCTCTCTTATTTGCTGTTGCTGTTGTTGTTGAACTTGTTGCTCAACATCTTGTTGCATTTTTAGAGCTTGAGGTCCTGTTCCATTTCGCGGACCATTAGCTGATCCAATAGGATTATTTGGGCAACTTTGACAACTTCCTACTGCTCCAACCATATTTCACCTCCTCAAATTTACATCTACCGTTAATTATACATCAATTTTAGTTACGAATCAATGCTACTTTTTTACCAAAGCGTACTTTTGTTCCAACAGCCACCCTTAAATCGATAAGACCAGGCTCTGCAAAAACCAATACAGTTGAACCCATCATAAACATACCAAGTAAATCACCTTTATTCAACCAACGCTCTTTATCATCATACCTATAATATGTCGGCTCAAACTTTTGTGCATTTGTCTTTATGCGATGATCAAAGCTAATAGTCATTTTCCCAACATTCAATGCACCAACTAAAACGATAAATATACGCCTGTTAGACTCTGTAAAACACTCAACAATTACTCTTTCATTCTCAATAAAAAGGTTCTCTCTCTTTCTTAATGAAGGAAAATTTACAGGATATAGTTTCCCCGGCTGATGCAGTATAGATGCAACTCTTAATCTATATGGCATATGGTAACGATGATAATCTTTTGGTGAAAGATAGAAATTTATATATGTTCCATTGTAGAGAGCTTTAACCTCATCACCATAATGTTTTGTGAAAAGTTCATCAATGTTATAGCTCATTCCTTTGATCTGAAGAGCACTATTTTTATCCACTTTTCCACACTCTGTCACCAATCCATCAACAGGCGATATAAAAGATCCTTTACTAAAATCTATAACCCTTCTTTTTCTAAGCTCTCTTGTAAAAAGAGCATTTAGCGTCGGATATGTTGAAGGTGGAGCAAACTCAGACATATCCAATCCCAACAGACTAACATATGCACTATTTATAAATGATTGTACGCCACTTGAAAACTCATGACTAGCAAATTTTCCAAAAAGTTCTGATACTCTATTTGTCAAATGTTTTTTTATCATTAACTATCCTTAAAGCTTCTTCCATAAGAGTTATATGATAATCTTCTTGTAAATTTATGAAGTTGAAAAAGTTTTGAAGCTCTTCATTATCTACAGCTTCAGCCAATGCCCTGCACTGCTCTTTAGCTCCCTTCTCTTCCTCAATACCATCCTCTAAAAACTTCTTAAGCGATTTAAACTTATAAATCTCTTCTGTTACCATACGAGGAACTGCCAAAATACCCATTTTAGCCATCATTCTTGCAAATGATTTAAGGTGAAACTTAGACTCATCTATCAATATTTGAAAGATCTCATTTATACGCCTATTTTCAATAACAGTTTGAGCATAAGAGTAGATAACAATCAACTCATACTCTTTATAACTCTCTTCAAACAGAAATAGAATTAGAGCATCAAGTGAACTCTTCTCAAGCTCTATATCATCAAGTGTTAAAGATTTATCAAAAGCGGTTACCTTTTCGTTTCGATCAAACTTAGGTTTTAATGTCGAACGGATAAAACCTAAATCACTTAAAACTCTTTTAGCTAATGGATCTCCATTATCGCTTAGTTGATTCTCTATGCGTTCAAGCGATTCATCGCAAAATTTAGCTATTTCACCTTCCGTTTTAAAGTTAAGCTCAATTGCCGGACGCTCATAACTATACTCAATATTTTTAGCAACATAGATAGTCTCTATAAATCGTAAGTGTCTATATATGATCTCTGAGTAGTCATACAGTTTCTCTGCCCACTCTCTATCATTTACTGCAAATGATGAAAAGAGCAGTCTAAGCCACGATTCATGAACCGATACAAATAGACGTTTTTGCATTAATTTTTCCTTTATTTTTGAACTTATATATTTTATTCACTCTCATAGTAATAAGAATGCTCTATCCCTTTAAATATTATCTCTCTATCATCTACCCTATCAGTTAGATTATTTGATAATAGAGTTTTTATCTCTAAATCATTCACAGGACTTCTCTCCATAGCTTGAAGATACAAAAATTTATCTACATTTTGCCAATTTACCACCTTGTGAAGAGATTTTTTAAATATCATATCAAGCCATATTCGCATAGCTCTACCATTCCCTTCACGAAATGGATGAGCTATATTCATTTCAATATATTTTTCAACAATCTCATCAAAGCTATTTTGAGGCATCTGCTCAA
>CAZGCF010000027.1:8886-9471 GCA_964524095.1 uncultured Campylobacterales bacterium
TTTTGGAAGTATCTCTTTTAAATAGAGACAATTAGCAAACCTAAAATTACCTTTTGAAATGTTTACATCTCTAATCTCTCCTGCAAAATCATATATGCCATTAAATAAATATTTGTGAATATCTTGCAACCCTTTTACCGTTCCTACTTCAATACTCTCTATATCACCGCTTTCAAATAGTCTGTATGCATTCTTTAAACTTTGTTTATCTATCTCTTTCATAATCATCTTTCACATCAACTTCTTGCACTACACATGCTCTACTAATCATATGCGTTGGAATCACTGCTTTAGAATCACTCTTTTTTGCTTCAAAGTGCTCTAGTGCTGCTAAAAAGGCTTCTGCTACCATCTCCGAACAAGCCGCCTCTTCTGGTGGCATTTGATCCAACTTATCAAGCATTATCTTTGCCAACTCAACTGATTCTTCTAAGTTTGTACCTTTAATGGTTTCTGTAAAAATAGATCCGGCAATAATTGTCGTCATACAAGCTTTTGCCTGAAAACGGATATCTTCTATCTTACCATCTGAAATTGAAAGATAGATAATCACCATCTCCCCATTTTCAGGATTTTTGCCAATTC
>CAZGCF010000028.1:0-9426 GCA_964524095.1 uncultured Campylobacterales bacterium
TTGGAAAATGTTTACACTTAATACAGTCTGCCCAAATTTTATGCTCTGGAATTGTCTCTTTTGGAATCTCAACAAACCCTAGCTTTTGAAAAAAACTGCCCATATAAGTTAGAGTCAATACCTCTTCAACACCAAGTTTTTCCCCCTCTTCAACTGCACATTTAACAAGGTTTGAGCCTATTGCCCTATTTCTATACTTTTCATCAACAACCAAACTTCGAATTTCAGCCAATCTTTGAGAGTGAATATGAAGTGCTACATAACCAACAATCTCTCTGCTCTCTTTCAATCTGGCAATAGTATATGAACGAATATTAGTTGCTACTTCATCATCACTTCTAGGTAGTATAATGCCCTCTTCTACCTCTTTTTTGACAAGTCTTTGCATATTTGGTATATCTCTTAAAATAGGCTTGATATACTCAATCGATTCATTGCTTACAGACACGACTCTCCTCTTATAACAATATCAAAAATCAACCTTTCCAACCTATCTATTCCTCTCTTTTTTAGGTTAGATACCAATATAGCATTTGGATTTTTTGCAACTATCTTTGCAATATCTTTCTGTTTGAGTTTATCAACCTTTGTAAAGACCTCTATATAGCATTGATCGGGAGCAATAAAACCATTTATATACTCTTTTACTGCATTATCTATTTGTTCATTAGGATGCCTTGCATCACGCAGATGAATAAAGAGCCGTATAGTTCGCCGCTCTTTTATAAACTCATTTAAACTCTTTTGCCACTCATACTTCATACTCTTTGAAACTTTTGCATACCCAAAACCTGGCAAATCAACAAAATGCAAAGTATATTTTTCACCACTATCATCATCTTTATAAATGACTTCAAAGTAATTAATTAATCTAGTTTTACCAGGAGTAGAAGAGCTTTTTGCAAGACTCTTTCTATGAGTCAAAGAGTTAAGCAGTGAACTCTTTCCTACATTACTACGCCCCAAAAAGGCAACTTCACCTATCCCCTCTGGAGGAGTTTCATCCAACTTACTTGCCGAAGTGACAAACGATGCATCAACGATTCTCGGATTCATTATTCTCTTCTACCCTAAATATAAACTTTACAGGCTGATCTTTGCCACCTTCCACTTTTGCTCTTCCACTTTGCTTATTTACAAAGACCTTTTCTCCTAATATTGTTCTATCTAACTCCGTATCGAAAAGTTTTACATCTTCGTAAAGTTCATAAACCTCTGTATTAGGGTTATATACTAGCCTTTGCGACTCACCATTATATCTTTTACCATTATTCATAGTAATTGTAAATTTAACACTTCCTATTGCTTCATATTTTATTGGTTTTTTCTTAATATCAAAATAGACATAAATTTTAGATGCATTCAACTCATCTATACCTTTTGTCATATGGACATTACCAATAAACTTTGTAATCCTCTTTAGATCATTTGCTTCAAAATGATCCGCTGTAATTTCAACTTGTTGAGAAGAAAAGAGTGTACCAATGGTTAAAAACAGTAATAATAAATATTTCTTCAATTATCTATCCTCTTCAAAGATTTTCGCATATATATTATCGGCAAAAATTTTACCACTTTTTTGATAATATTTTAGAGACTCTCCAGTCATTATATTCTTTCCATAGTAGGCTACAAATTTATCTCCTTCTGTTGAGTAAAAGCTCTTTTTAATATTATAAATCATTTTTGAAGATTTAATTGTCAAGTTATCATCGCGACTAAGCTTTGCAAAACCATAAAGCCTTACATATGAATTTTCAACTATTATGCCATTGTTCGCTGAAAGCTTCTCAATACCATTAGCTGTTCTCCTCATAAAATCTGGAGATTTTATAATGATTTTTTTATCATACTTATAAGCCTCTTTACCAACCCCCATAGATTCAACCCCATTTTCTGTTATCTCAAAACTTTTAAAAGATGAAAAAGTTACTTGAGGGAGATTCTCCCTCTTAATTTTTACAGATGAAAAAGGCTTCAAAAAGATAGAGGCTACTATTGTAATAAAGAGTAGTACAATAAAAAAATATCTTATATTTAAAGCCACCGTGAAAGATACTCCTCTTGTAAACCTTCCTCTTTAACAAGCAGTTCAATCATTTCACGAACAGCACCATCACCACCTTTTTTGCTCAAAACTACATCAACCATCTCTGTAATATAGTGCATTGCATCTGCCGGAGCAAATGAGACTCCTACAGCTTTAAGCAGTTTTGCATCATTTAGATCATCACCAATTGCCGCAACATTCTCAAAAGATATTTGAAGTGACTCACATAGAGTCGTAAGTGTAGCCAATTTATCTTTAATTCCTTGATAACAGTACTCTACTCCCAACTCTTTTGCCCGTCTAGCTACAATTGCAGACTCTCTTCCTGTAATAATAGCAACTCTTCTTCCCATTCGAATCCACTGAACAATAGCAAAACCATCTTTTACATTAAATGATTTTAACTCATCACCAGATGCTGTATAGGTAATTTTTCCATCAGTCATACAACCATCAATATCTAAAACAATCAACTCAATCATAAAACACCTTTTGTACTAGGCACGCCCGCTTTTACATTAGGAGCCAATGCTCGTCTTAATGCAACGGCATACGCTTTAAATGCCGCCTCAATAATATGATGACGATTTTTACCACGCTCTTTTACAAGATGTACGCTTAATGCCGCATTAAAAGTTAATGCTCTAAAAAACTCTTCTGCAAGCTCTACATCAAATGTACCTACCTTTCCATCACAATCAACCTCATAAACCAAAAATGGTCTGTTACTCAAATCCATAGCACAGCTGACTGCTGCTTCATCCATAACAATAACAGTATTAGAGAATCTTTCAACCTCTTTTATAGGGTATATAGCTCTATTTAAGGCTTGTCCAAGCACAATTCCCACATCTTCTACAGTGTGGTGATCATCAACATGCGTATCACCTTTGCAAGTAACAAAAAGATCTATCTGTGAATGTTTAGAAAAGCTCTCAAGCATATGGTTAAAAAAGCCAACCCCCGTATCTATCTCAGATTTACCATTTCCATTTATATCTAATTTTAAAAGAATATCTGTCTCTTTAGTCTTTCTCTTAATATCAACCATTCCTAACTCCTAAATCCTAATTCCTAATCACAAACGCCCCTGGAATATTCCAAGCTCTAATAAAATCTCGCGCCTCCTCATCGCTTTGAAAGCCCATTAGCCATACTCTATAAAGAGGTCTTCCACCAACAAAAAATTTAACTATCTTTGCATTATATCGACCTTCAAAATTATCATACCTTTTTTTATAGATCATAGCTCCATTATATCTTCTAAAAGATCCTACCTGTACTCCAAAACCACCCAATACTCTTTGTTCATACATATTTCTACTGCCACTCTTAGCCATATTTGATATTACAGAGTCAAACCCCAAAACTTCCAAATGGACTGGTGCTGTTCCCGTTGCATCTATACCGATCTTCTTTCCGGCAGTATATGATAGATCAATTATTCGTCCTTTTACGAATGGTCCTCTATCATTTATTCTTACTACAACAGACCTTCCATTATTTTTATTTGTTACACGAACCATTGTATTCATAGGTAAAGTTTTATGAGCGGCTGTCAAAGCGTACATATTATACTTTTCACCATTAGATGTCTTTTTTGCATGAAAATTTGGACCATACCAACTAGCTATTCCATCTTGTGTCCAACCAACTGAAACAACTGTAGGGTAATATCTCTTTCCATTAACCGTATAGGGTCTTAAAGTAGCCCTGTGAATGGCGGCTGAACTACTAACATTAGATACCACTTTAGATGGTGCTCTTCTTGAACCATATTCATATTCAGGATAATATTGACTTCTTGAGCTACATCCAACTATAAAAATAGAGAACAGAAAAATAGAGAATAAAATTTTAATTCGGTATAACAAGTCTGTCTCCTACATGAATAATATTGCTTTTAAGTCCATTTCTCTCTTTAATTCTCTCTACTTTAACTTTAAATAAACGAGCTATCTTATTAATTGAATCTCCCTTTTTAACTCTGTAGTAGATAGACTCTCTACGAGGTACAGGAATAATTAAAGTCTGTTTTGGGTAGATTATTGCACTTCTCATTTTATTAAATTGCTGAATCATTTTATAAGAGATCCCATATTTACGAGCAATTGCACCAAGTGTATCTCCCCTCTTTACTGTATGCACAAAGAACATCTTCTTCTGCTTACCTGGCTTGTAAAACTGCTTAAAATATGCCAGTTTTTCATAAGGAATATTTATATAAGCACCCTTTTGTGGTGGTGTAAATCCATACCTAAATTGAGGATTGAGCTTCTTCATATCAGTTACACTCATTCCAATTTGAGATGCAATATGCTCCAATGTTTCGCCACCACTCACTTTTACACGGACTAAAGTTTTACCTTCACCTCTGTTAAACATATGAGCATGTGATTTTGTTGTAAACATATCTGGATCATTTGCTATCAATGCTAATGAAACAATCTTTCTAATATAGTTTCTACTCTCTCTTGGAAGATAACGCCTCTTCTCATCTAACAAAACTTGTAGTTCATCGCTACCTGCTCTTTTTATTGCCCTAAGTACACGACCTTCACCAGAGTTATAAGCCAATGCCGCAAGATACCACTTGCCAAAAAGTTTATGAAGTTTTTTCAAATATGCAATAGCGGCTTCAGTAGAGCGGACTGGATCTCTTCGCTCATCAATATACTCATCTATCTTTAAACCATAAATCTTTGCTGTTTTTGGCATAAACTGCCATAAACCTGAGGCTTTTGCTCTAGAGTAGGCATTTGTCTTAAAGTTAGACTCTGCCATTGCCATATACAAAAATACTTGAGGTATATTGTTGTCATGGATCATTTTTCTAAGAGTAGGAATATAAAGAGAACCTCTTTTAAGCATCTGAAGATAGTGCCTCTTTTTTGTTGTTGCCAAACCATTTTTAAGTTGAATAAATAGTGGATCACGCAAAAATGATGGATTAATATCTAAGCTCTGCAATACAGCAATATCATCACGATATAGAGGCTGAACATATAAAGATCCAAATGCTAACCCATACACCATAAACCAAATAAATAGTAACCGTCTCAACTTAACTCCAATTTTTTTAATCGAAAGTATAACATTTATAGTACCTCCATTCCAAAAAGCTTACAACTATTTTTTGTAGTTATGCTTTCAACATCTTTAACTTCCATATCTAAAATCTCTGCAATCCTCTTGGCAATTATAAGGGTATAACTTGGCTCATTTCGTTTTCCTCTATGAGGATGTGGTGTCAAATATGGTGCATCTGTCTCTATTACAAGACGTTCAAGAGGCACTTTCGGTAAAACTTGTGGCACTTTTTTTGCATTTTTAAAAGTGAGAACTCCGCCAATTCCATAGTAAAAACCATGCTCAGTTAGCTTTAGTAACTGCTCATCACCATTATAGCAGTGGAGTACTCCTCCAACCTCTCTTGCATTATGCTCTATCAATATACTCATAGAGTCACTGCTAGCTTCACGAATATGTACAATAATAGGCTTTTTAAACTCTTTAGCCAACTCTATTTGACTGGCAAAAATCTCTTTTTGTTTAGCAACTACCCTCTCTTTTTCTACCTCATCATCAGGTAGTCTATAGTAATCAAGCCCACACTCACCTACAGCAATACATTTTGGATCTTTTAAATGCTCACATAAAAAAGATTCATCATATTTATCTATATCATAGGGATGTACTCCCGCTGAATAGTAAACATCCTCAAATCTGTGTGCAATCTTTTGTGCTTTTTGTAAAGTATCTGGATCTGCTCCAGGAATAATAAAAGCCTTTACACCACTCTCTTTGGCTCTTAAAATCACCTCTTCAAGATCTTCATCATATCTGCTGTCATCAAGATGGCAATGCGTATCTATTATCAATTTGAAAACTCCTCTATTATCTTCTTGGCAAAACTCTTTGCCTCTTTTATTCCATTTTCACCAGCTATCATTCTGGAAATTTCAGTAACTCTCTCATCACTCTTTAAAACTTTTGCAACACTTTTGCCACTCTCTTTAGTAACAACTATATGCTGAACTGCTGAAGCACTTAAGTGTGGCTGGTGAGATATGGCAATAATCTGATAACTCTTTGACAATCTCTTTAAAAGCTTTGCTATTGCAATCGACTCATCACCACTTACATTTGCATCAATCTCATCTATCAGTAAGATCCCCTCACCACCTGCCAATTCACTTTTACAAAGAAGTAGAGCAAGACGAATTCGGTTAAACTCTCCACCACTTAGAGTTGCAATTGTTGATCCTTGAAGATCTATATTTACACTATCTATACCTTTTTTATCAAGAGGCTTTAAAGAGAATGTAAAAGAGATCTTTCCCATTCTCAGATCCATAAGCAGATTATTGATAAACTCTTCAACACCTTTAGCCGCTTTTCGCCTTGCTTCACTAATCTTTTTTGCCTCTTTCTCTATTTTCTTAAAAAGCTCCTCTACCTCTTGTTCAAGTCCTCCAAGTTCATGATCTATATTTTTATAATACTCCAACTCTTTTATCTTCTCATCACGGTAACTTAAAGCCTCCTCTATAGAGCCATAACGTCTTTTAAGAGAGGCAATCGCCTCTATTCTGTTAAGCACCTCCTCTACATCTATCTCATCCAACTCTTCAAGCATCACCTCTGCACGCTCAAACTCATTACGCAACATATTCATAGCTTCATTAAAGAGTGAACTATCGCTCTCTATAAGAGATAAAACCTCTAAAACATCATCTTCACTCTCAAAAACTCTTGAAGCTTTAGAGATAGCTGTACTAATCTTTTCACGCTTTGAGAGTTTACGCTTAATAGCCATTAACTCTTCATCTTCTCCTAACTTTGGAGAGATCTCATCTATCTTTGCAATCTCAAACTCTGCAAACTCTATTAACTCTTTTACCCTCTTCTCATCTGCTTTCATCTCTTGTAGTCTAAGAAGTTTACGCCTATATAGATCGTACATCTCTTTAAAATTTTTAACTCTTTTAACATAATCTTCACTATTTTTTGCAGACTCTGCATCTAAAAGTTCAAGTAAAAGTTCACTTGAGAGTTCATTATTGCTTCTTTGCGATATATGCCTAACTAGTGGTGAAACAAGCTCACTCAACCTCTTTTTTGATATTGTCAAATCATTAAGAAAATATCTTATCTTCTCTTTCTTAATTGCTCTAATAGTAATTTCATCTTCATCATTATCAAAACTCTCAAGGTTCAAATTAAGACTCTTTTTTAATACCACTTCAGAAATATCTGCCTTTACATTAGATAGCCCAAAAAGAGCCAAAAGTGAACCCATAAAAACCGATTTACCTGCCCCACTTGGTCCTGTTATAACTATAAGTCCCGGCTCTAACTCTAAATCGAGTGTATCAAAACCTATAAGATTTTTTGCATAGAAACGCTCTATCATCTACACTGTCCCCAAGATAGTTTATCACGAAGAACATCAAAATAGCTTCTATCTTTTCTATATATTAGCTTAGCTCCAATTTCAGCTTTTTTTACAATCAAACTACTTTTCTTTTCAAACTTATATTCATCTTGACCATCTACTACAACTACAGAATCGCTCTGTGGAGTCTTTATCTCTATCTCAAAACCTACAGGCATAACCAAAGGCGGTTGAGTTAAAGAGTGCGGACATATAGGCGTAAGTATAAAAGCTTCAGTCAAAGGAAATGTCATAGGACCACCTGCAGCAAGGTTATATGCAGTTGATCCAGTAGGGGTAGAGATGATAAGCCCATCTCCATAATATGTATTAAACCACTTCTTATCGATATATGCATCAACTTTTACCATCTTTGAAATTGAAGGACTACTAATTACAATATCATTAAAAGAGTAAAAGAGCTTCTCATCTGATTTACTTTTCAAAATACCTTTTATCATCATTCTTTCATCTATTCTAAATTCACCGGAATATAGTTTATCTATAAAATCTTCAACTTCAGATGGATTAATATCTACTAAAAACCCCAATTTGCCCACATTTATCCCAAGAATAGGCTTGTGATATTTATAGCTTCTGCGTGCAAGAGAGATAAGTGTTCCATCTCCTCCAATGCAAACCAATATATCGCTTGCTTCACACATAGAGTCGAAATCCTGCCCAAGAACTCCGATCATATCAGCACTTATAGAATCAATAAGAACCTCTGTTCCATATCTTTCAAATACTCTTTTAACCTGAAAAAAGAGTACTTTAAGCTCTGGAGTTGAAGGGCGCAGGACAATGCCAACACGCTTGATAGTTAATTTCTCTTCTTGCAAATTACAACCTCTTTAACAGTGCCAAATTTAATTCGGTAAAATTTCGTGCTTGATTCTAACAAAAAATAAGTTTGATTTTGATATAATCGCGCAACTAACTAAGCGGAGAGAAGATTTTGCGAACACACTACTGTACCGATCTAAATGAAAATAATGTTGGTGAAGATGTAACTTTAGCTGGTTGGGTCAATAGCTACCGCGATCATGGCGGTGTTATATTCATTGACCTACGTGACAAAACAGGACTTATTCAACTTGTATGTGATCCTGCAGATAATGAGCAGGCACACAAAGTAGCTTCTCAAATTAGAGATGAATTTGTTCTCATTGCAAAAGGAAAAGTAAGAAGACGTGGCGAAGGTCTTGAAAATCCTCGTCTAAAAACTGGTAAAATTGAGGTTGTTATCGATGATCTTATCATCGAAAATAGAAGTGAGCCTATGCCATTTACTTTAGGCGACGCTAACGTTAATGAAGATATACGACTAAAATATCGCTATCTTGATTTGCGTCAAAAAGAGATGTTTGAGACATTCCAGCTACGATCAAAAGCTGCAATTGCCGCACGAAATCTACTCGACTCTCTTGGATTCCTTGAAGTAGAGACACCGATTCTTACAAAGTCAACACCTGAAGGTGCACGTGACTACTTGGTTCCAAGTCGTGTTCATAATGGTGAATTCTATGCTCTACCTCAATCTCCACAACTCTTTAAACAGCTATTAATGGTCAGTGGCTTTGATCGCTACTTCCAGATTGCCAAATGTTTCCGAGATGAAGATTTAAGGGCAGATCGTCAGCCTGAATTTACACAGATTGACGTAGAGATGAGCTTCTGTACACAAGAAGATGTAATGAAAGTAGCTGAAGATCTTCTAAAAGCAATGTTTGGTGCTTGCGGTTACGAGATAAAAACACCATTTAACCGCATAACATATCGTGACTCTATGGAAAAGTATGGTAACGATCGACCTGATCTTAGATTTGGACTTGAGCTTGTAGATGTAATCGATCTTTTTGAAAACTGCGATAGTCCAATTTTTGCTGAAATAGCTCAATACAAAAAACTTAACCGTATTAAAGCACTTAAAGTACCA
>CAZGCF010000029.1:0-9363 GCA_964524095.1 uncultured Campylobacterales bacterium
ATTACCACTTAAAGAGAAAATGGAAAAAGACGATATTATGATAGAAGCCAATAAAAAGGATTGACAATGGCAGATTTGGGAGCATTAAGTTCACTGGGAATTGGTAGTGGAACATTAACATATGACATTATTGACAAACTAAAGAATGCTGATATAGCATCAATGATTACGCCTATAGATAATAAAATAAGTGATACAAAAGAGAAAGAGAGTACTTTATCTACAATTACAACATTAACTGCAACATTAAAAACTACCGTTGTTGATTTGGCAGATAGCACATTTTTTGAAAAGAGAAAAGTTACTGTAAATGGCAAAGATGTTACTGTCAAAGCGAATGATGGTGTTGCTGTTCAAGATATAAATTTAAAAGTAAATCAATTAGCTCAAACAGATATTAAACAATCCAAAGGCTTTGCTACAGAAACCTCATCTGTCGTTGATAAAGATACTACTATGACAATTGAGATAGATGGAAACACTTATGATATTGATGTAAAAGCTGGAACAACACTAGAAGAGTTAAGAGATCAAATCAATGAATCAACAGATGGCGATGTACTTGCCTCTATTCTAAATACTGGTGGAGACGACCCTTACTCTTTGATTCTAAAATCTAGTAAAACAGGTGCTGATCAAGTAATAAATGTAACATTTGATGATGGTGATGATACTACTTCTAATGATGACTTCTTAAGTTTTACAAATGTACAAGATGCACAAGATGCAATGTTTGAATTTAATAATATTGCAATAACTAGATCAACTAACACTATTGAAGATTTAGTAATAGGTGTAACATTTGAATTAATTGGAGCAAGTGGAGAAGATAATAGAGTCTCAATCCAAAGAGACGTTGAAGGAATTGCCGATATGGTATCTGAATTTGTCTCAGCATATAATAGCTGGAACTCAAAAATAACGGAGGTTACTAAATTTGATCCTGATGGTAAAAGCACAGGTGTTTTTCAAGGAGATTCAACTATTAGAAGATTATCTAGCGATGTTAAATATGCTCTATTTAACTCCGAAGTAGATGGTAAAGGTGCAGGTACCTATGGAATGGAAGTAAATGAAGATGGTATTTTATCTTTTAATAGAACAACATTTATTAATGAACTCAATAGTGATCCTGAAAAAGCTGTTAAGGTTTTTACCAGTGATATTGGTGGTATTTTTAATAAACTAAATGATACTTTAAAAAATGCTACAGACTCATCTACTGGCTATTTAGGAATGTATGAAGAGCAATTAAAAAATGAAGAGGATCGTCTATCTGATGAGAGAGAAAGAAGTTTAGAGATGTTAAATAAGAGATATGACATTATGGCTATGCAGTTTGCAGCATATGATGAGATGATCAACAGTATGAATAACTCTTATCAATCTTTACAAATGGCAATTGATGCACAATTATCATCTAAATAAATTTTAATGCTTATCAATCCATTTGCAAAGAGACCAAACTGCATAAAGGTGGTGTTTAAAACGCCCCTTTTTCGATTTCTCTATCATAAACTTTAGAGCTTCACTATCAAAAAGCTTCAGTTTTGCATTAATCTGTACAACTCTATCTAACTCTCCGGTGCTACTTAACCACTCTATAAATGGATATGAAAATCCTTTTTTCTTTCGATCTACCAACTCTTGCGGTAAATAGCGTTTTGCCACCTCTTTTAAAAGCCATTTTGGTTTTTGTCCAATTCGCCATTTAGGATCGCAAGAAAAGAGTTTTTGAACAAGTACCCTATCCATAAAAGGACTTCTAGCCTCTATACCGTGTGCCATACTAACTCTATCTAGCTTTTTTAAAAAAACCTCTCCAAGTTGAACTTTAATATCTATATAGCTATACCACCAGGGACCAGTCACCTCTTTGGATCGTTTAGCATAATGCTCTATCCACAAAAGAGACTGATCATCTTTTACATTCTGCTTTAAAAGCCTGTTTTGCTGTAAATCTGTAAATAGCTCTGCTGAAGAGCGAAAAAGAGTTGAGTCATCAAAGATTCGTTTATACCACTCCCACTCTCTGTTTGGACTATAGTTGCTTCTAAAGTAGTTACGCAACCAGTTTTTATATTTTAGATCTCTTGCCTTCTCAATGTCGATCATCTCATAATATGGACGATACCCAAAAAAGAGTTCATCTGCTCCATCACCGCTAAGAATTACTTTAACACCCTGCTCTTTTATCTTTTTAGTTAAAAACCAAAGAGGTATAGCCGCTGGGTCACCAAATGGTTCATCCATATGCGAAATTAACTCTTCACTACATTCCAAAAAGTCATCCACTCCCATCTCAAATGAGTGATGATCACTTCCAATGTGTTCTGCTACTATTTTGGCAAACTTACGCTCATCATACTTTTCAAAACCTTCATACCCTACCGTAAATGTTGGAAGAGGATCTTTTGAAAGTTTAGAAGCTATTGCTGAAACCAATGAACTATCAACACCTCCACTTAAAAGTGCACCAATGGTTACATCACTTACCAGCCTGTAATTGACACTCTCTTGCAAAACTCTTTCAAGTTGATCAGCATCTATTTTGCTACTTCCATATGTAAATATATCTTCCTCATCAACACTAACATCAATCTCTTTGCCATCATACCTAAGATAACCACCCGGTTCTAACTGATAAATCTCTTTAAAAAATGTATTTGGGCTGATTGTAGATTGATATGAAAGATATGAAGTTATACTATCTCTAGACCATTTAATCTCTGGGTACATTGCAAGTATAGCCTTTATTTCAGAGGCAAATATAAAGCTATCTTCCATTTTTGCATAATAGAGCGGTTTTTTACCAAATGGATCACGAGATAGATGCACTAAACCATCCTCTATGATTGCTATGGCATACATACCGCGAAGATGTTTGGGCATATTTTTACCCCACTGCTTAAAGGCTCTCAAAGCAACTTCTGTATCACTTTGGGTTTTAAACGTTGTGTCAAGCTTGCTCTTTAGTTCACGGTAATTGTAAATTTCACCATTCATCAAAATAGTTGTATTATCAATTTGCATAGGCTGATTGGCTTCAGGAAGAGGATCGATGATACTTAAACGATAATGACCTAAAAATAGATTATCTTTGGCTACTACTCCACAACTGTCTGGTCCACGATGAGAAAGAGTTTCGTAAGCTTTTTTAGCTTTGGTTTTGTCATACTTGCCTATAATTCCAAATATTCCACACACACAAGTCTCTTAAAATTTTTTTTTATTTTTTAGTTTTAGTTTGTTTTAAAGTCAAAATCTAATGTCATTCCGACTAGTACTAATGCAACTATAGCAAGTACTATATAAGCAAATATTTCCATCTACTCCTCCACTTCAAGCTCTTCTATAAGCCAATTTTGCTTTATTTCAAGCAATTTTGTTCTAATAAACATTAAAATTAAAACAACCACTCCAACACCAGCTAGTATAGCAATCTCTTTTCCTACTTTATGCTCCATCATAGCATATACAGCCCAAACAAGTCCAGATGAAATTGCAAGGATAGCATTTCTAAAAAATTTCAATTTTCCATCTATTTGCCTAATTTTCTCTACTAAGCTATCTTTTTTACTCACTTTTTTACCTAATTAAAGATATATTTACAAAATAATACTAGCAATTTTTAGCATTGTCAAACCCTTCTTACAACAACCGTAAAATCACCGTCTAAATAGCCCTCTATGATCTTCACATCTCCCAACTTACGGCAAGATTTACGAATCTCTTCAGGCATCCAATAGTTGTAGGTTTTACTTCTATCTTTGCCTTTTAAAAGATTAAACACTACCCCTTCATTTGCTACATCAAAACATCTCTTGATCGCTAACAGTGTCTCAAAACGTGTTAAAAGATTTAACGATCCACTAGCTACATACCAGTCAGCTTCCGGCAATGGACTCTTTAAGAGATCGCACTTTAAAATGAACTGCCCTGTTCTATTCTTAGCCTCCTCTACCATCACATCCAAAGCATCTATTCCAATATACTTTTTTGGCAAAAGATTATGCTCTTTCATATAAAGGTAAAGATCTCCAAAGCCACACCCTGCATCTACCAGTGTAATCTCTTTAATACTCTTGATTGGCTTTAAAAGTGCACTGAATCTCTTCTTTTGGCGAACCTCATCTATCCAAGCTACACCTTTAGCACTCTTTCCATATCTTTTTATGGCATTTTCATAGAAACGCATCTGATCTATTCGAGCCATTAACATTTTTCCTTTAGGTACGATATTTGCTTATATCTTTTAAAAACCTACTCTGTTATCCAAGAAGGGCTGGAATGTTTAACAATAAAAGCATACTTATTACCGGTGGGACCGGAAGTTTTGGTAAAAAATATACCAAGATTCTTTTACAAAAGTATACTCCAAAAAAGATTATTATCTACTCACGCGACGAGTTAAAACAGTTTGAGATGGCACAAGAGTTTAATGCTCCTTGTATGCGCTACTTTATTGGGGATGTAAGAGATAAAGAGCGGCTCATTAAAGCAATGAATGGAGTCGATTATGTCATACACGCAGCCGCACTAAAACATGTACCTATTGCTGAATATAACCCTATGGAGTGTATAAAGACCAATATAAATGGTGCCCAAAATGTAATTGATGCCGCTTTTGCCAATGGGGTAAAAAAGGTAATTGCCCTCTCAACTGACAAAGCCGCAAATCCGATCAATCTATATGGTGCAACAAAACTTGCAAGCGATAAACTCTTTGTTGCCGCAAACAATATAAAAGGCGATCAAAATATTCAATTTAGCGTAGTTAGATATGGCAATGTAATTGGAAGCAGAGGATCGGTTGTACCATTCTTTACAAAACTCATTAAAGATGGAGCAAAAGAGCTGCCAATCACCCACCCAGATATGACGCGTTTTATGATTACACTTGAACAGGGTGTAAATTTTGTGCTTAAAAACTTCAAAAGAATGCAGGGCGGTGAGATCTTTGTTCCCAAAATCCCTTCTATGAAGATTACAGAGTTAGCAAAGGCTATGGCTCCAGATTTACCTCAAAAGATCATAGGCATAAGACCTGGAGAAAAGCTTCATGAAATTATGTGTCCTGCAGATGATAGCCACCTAACACTGGAGTTTGATGATCACTATGTTATTCAACCAACAATCCAATTTTCTGAAAAGGTAGATTTCTCAACAAACCAACTTGGTGAAAATGGCAAACCTGTCAAACAGGGATTTGAGTATAACTCTGGTAGTAATGACAAATGGCTTACACACGAAGAGTTTTTAGAGCTTGCAAAGGAATATTTATAAATGAGTTTTATTCCTTACGGTAAACAGAGTATTGATGAAGATGACATTAAAGCAGTAGTTGAAGTTTTAAGATCAGATTTTTTAACTACTGGTCCTAAAGTAGAAGAGTTTGAAAAGGCGTTAGCAAACTATTGTGGTTCTAAATATGCTATTGCTGTCTCAAATGGTACTGCCGCTTTACATCTTGCATCACTCTCTATTCTAAATCCTGGTGATAAAGTTTTAACTACACCAAATACATTTCTTGCTACTGCAAACTCCATACTTTACGCTGGTGCAAAACCGATCTTTGTAGATATTCAAGAGAATGGAAATATTGATCTTGATCTGTGTGAAGAGGCGCTGAAAAAAGACAATAGCATAAAAGCGTTGTATGCCGTACACTTTTCAGGTAACCCAGTAGAGCAAGAAAAGCTTGAAAGACTAAAAAGTAAATATGGTATTTTGATACTAGAAGATTGTGCCCATAGCTTAGGAGCAGAGTATAACGGTATCAAAGCTGGCAGTTGCACAAACAGTGATCTATCTATATTCTCATTTCATCCGGTAAAACCTATAACAGCAGGTGAAGGTGGAGCTATTACTACCAATGATTTTAAACTCTATGAAAAGCTTAAAATATTGCGAAATCACGGTATGGTAAAAGAGAAAGATATGGCTCCTTGGGAGTATGAAATGCAAGAGCTTGGATTTAACTATAGAATTACAGATATTCAGTCTGCTCTTGCACTATCGCAACTAAAAAAGTTAGATGAATTCACTGCAAAAAGACACAAAATAGCTTCAAAATATGACAAAGCTTTTAAAAACTCTGATCTTATCAAACCTCTATATCCATTAAATGATAGATCATCTTACCATCTATATGTTGTTTTAGTAGAGTTTGATCAAATAAAGATAACAAAAGAGGATCTCTTTAAACAGATGAGAAAACAGGGTATTGGACTTCAACTCCACTATATTCCAATAAATAGACAACCATTCTACCGTAAACTAGGCTATGGTAATGAAAAACACCCAGTAATGCAAAACTACTATAAAAAAGCATTCTCTCTACCAATATATCCAACACTTACAGAACAGAATCAAGATTATGTTATAAATAGATTGCTAGAAATTTTAAAATCAAATTGATTATAATGTGACAAAATAATAGTATATAAAAGGATCATAAAGTGGACTTGTCAGCACAAATTAAACACTTGAGTATTACTGATAAATTTTTAATTATGGAACAAATTTGGGATGATCTAAGCAAAAATGCAGATAAAAGTGAACTAACTCCTAAATGGCATATAAAAGTACTGAATGAAAGAGAAAATAGTTTAAAATTTAACGATATAAATGATGTCAAAACAAGACTTCAACAAAAATTCAAATAGATGTATAAGATCAAAATTTCAGAAGAAGCAGAAGCTGATATAGAAATATACTGTTTTAGATTGTAGGCAAAATCCAAAAACACACTATAGGAGACTCTAAATGTGTAAAAAGGTGTGCATCATTCCTGCACGAGGCGGGAGTAAGCGAATTCCTAAAAAAAATATTAGACTTTTTCACGGTAAACCTCTAATTGCTTACTCCATTGAAACTGCCAAACAATCAAAACTTTTTGATAGAATTATTGTCTCAACAGATGATGAAGAGATAGCAAAAATCTCAAAAGAGTATGGAGCAGAAGTTCCATTTATGCGTCCAAAAGAGTTGGCAGATGATTATGTAGGTTCTGGTGAGGCTGTAAATCATACTATTAATTGGCTAAAAGATAACGGAGAGTATTACGATTTTGTATGTACCTTATATGCTACTGCACCTTTTTTACAACCACAATACCTAATTGAAGGATTAAATAAACTAAAAGCATCAGATGCAGTTCAAGCATTTTCAGTTACATCTATGCCTTCTGTTATTCAAAGAGCATTTAAAATTACTGAAGATGGCAGATGTAAAATGTTCTGGCCTGAATATTTTCACAAAAGGAGTCAAGATTTAGAAGAGGCTTACTATGATGCTGGACAATTTTATTGGTATAATCAAGCAAAAGAGATGGAAGACATTGCCTTTGGGAAAGATTCTATCCCAATTATTCTACCAAGATATCTAGTACAAGATATAGATACTTTAGAAGATTGGGAGTATGCTGAAATACTATATGAAGTACTACTAAAATCAAAAAAAATAGAGAAGTAATTATGAGAGAATTATCAAAAGAGTTTTATATAGAAAATAAGAAAATTGGACTTAATACACAACCATATATTATTGCTGAAATGTCTGCTAATCACTGTGGTGACGAGATAAAAGCTAAAGAGTTAATTTCAGCAGCAAAAGAGTGTGGAGTAGATGCAATAAAACTTCAAACCTACAAAGCAGAGACTTTAACATTAAATCATAAATCAGATTTTTTTTATATTAAAAATGGTCCTTGGGCTGGACAATATATGCACGACCTTTACAAAAAAGGAGAACTTGACTGGAATATTCAAGCACGTCTATTTGAGTACGCAAAAAGTATAAATCTAACTATCTTTTCATCACCTTTTGATTCAACATCTGTAGATTTTTTAGAAGACATTGGATGTGTGGCTTATAAAATAGCTAGTCCTGAAATTATTGATCTTCCGTTAATTAAAAAGGTTGCATCAACAGGTAAACCTATCATTATCTCAACTGGAAATGCTACAGTAGGTGATATTCAAACAGCCATAGAGGTGGCTTTAAATAACAGTTGCACAAATATAGCATTATTAAAGTGTACCTCTACCTACCCTGCACCACCTGAATTGATCAACCTTAAAACAATTAACCATTTAAAAGAGATGTTCCATACTCCTGTAGGTTTATCTGACCATACAATGGGCATAGCCATTCCTCTTGGAGCTATAGCACTTGGAGCCTCAATTATAGAGAAACACTTTATTTTAGATAGGAGTGATAATAGTATAGATAACTTCTTTTCAGCTACACCTGATGAAATGAAAGCCCTTGTAAAAGGTGCAAAAGATGTTTATTCAGCTATAGGAGAGGTATCTTACCCATATATTACACCAAAAGCTCAAAAATCTATTATTGTTGTTAACGATATTAAAAAGGGTGAATGCTTCAATGAAAGCAATATCAAAGTTCTTCGACCTGGAGGAGGATTAGAGCCAAAATATTATGAACATATTATTGGTAGAAGAGCAGTAAGAACTCTTAAACGAGGTGATATATTAAATATGGATGATATAGGAGAAGTTTATGGAAATAACTGAAAAGCTTGAAGAGCTACTAAAAAGATTTAGACCTGATACAAATATAGAAAAAGATAAAGATTTAACCAATATTTTAGACTCTTTTGAACTCTTAACACTTTTAATAGAGATTGAAGAGGAGTTTAATGTAAAAATATCTCCTGAAGATCTTTCTGGAAAAGTTAAAAATATTGAAACATTTACTAAATTAGTCGAATCAAAAAGATGATTGCTATAAGAGTAAATAGCTCTTTTAAAGAGGGGATAGGTCACCTTGTAAGAATGGTCAACCTTGCTAAAGAGTTTCAATCCCGTAATATAAGAGTGATTTTTTTAATAGATACCATATCTACTAACTCTTTTTTAGAGGATTTTGAATATATAGTTATAGACTCAAACAGTGAAGAGGAAGATGCACATAGAGTTAAATCTGCTCTTAAAAATTTTGATATTAAATATGTAATTGTAGATAGCTATCTATTGGGCAAAAAGTGGGAAGAGATATTAAAAGATAACTACTCTATTATCGCATTTGATGATCTTGCAAGAGAGCATTCAGCCCATTATGTCATAGATGGAAAGTATTGTAAAGATTTTGAATATCGATATGATGGAAAAGTTTCAAATGAGACAAACCTTCTACTAGGTCCTCAATATAAAATATTTTCAAATGAGTTTAAAAACTTCCATCCAAATAGAGATAATAAAATTGAGATCCTATTCTCTCTTGGAGGAGGAGGAGACTTTTCCATACTATCACCAACTATAAACTCCCTAGCAAAAAACAGAGACTATACTCTTCATATTGTAGTTGGACCATATAGCAAAAATTATGCAAACTTTA
>CAZGCF010000030.1:0-9329 GCA_964524095.1 uncultured Campylobacterales bacterium
ATTGTTACAAAACTCGCAAAAGATAGAAAGATAAAACCTGGTAAATTCAGCGTTTTAATGGGTAGATTTGATGGAGAGAAGTTTGAGATTTTAGAGAAACAGGGTCCGGGAATGGTAAGCCCCTTAAAGAGTGCTGATGGTCTAATTATTGTAACACCTGAAGTAGAGACTCTCAAAGAGGGAGATCTTGTTAGAGTAATTCCTCTTACTCACAATCCAACCTCAAAAGAGCCTATAAAACTTTTTACTGCAGTTTAGATATATATTCAGCTAGAGCAGTCACCTGCTCTGGCGTCAAACCAAAAACCTGTTTAGCCATCAACCCCTTTAAAGATCCACCATAATAGCCATTTTGATACCCTCTTATCTTTCTAATAAGCTCACTCTTTGATTGACCAGAGATTCTTCCACTCTTTCCAAATACACGCTTTTTACCATCTAACCCATGACAACCTGCACACCTTGCATAGAGAGCCGAAACTTCAGCTTGACTCATCTTTATAGACTTTTTAGTATCATTGATAGAAGTTTTGCCTCTATTCTCCGTGCAACCACTTAAAAGTAGAGTTAAAACTACTCCAATTATATAGTTTGTTTTTTTCATTTTGATCCTTTTAGGATCATTATATAGAGGTTTTATGCAATCAATGGGTTAACAAATCTCTTACCATCCAACAACTCTTCAAACATCTTTGGATTCTTCCACTCTGCCTTTACCTGATCTGAAAATACTATTTTGCTCAAATCGGTAGTTCCCATCTCTTCATTATATGCATCACTGCGATCGGCTCTTGCATAGCCTGTATCTGTCTCATGTACTATAACGCTATCAAGAGTAACATCCGATTCACCATTTACCATATCTGTCTGCTTTAAAACTCTATCTATGAGTAAAAAGAATGTTCTTGCAAACTGCTCAGCAGATGGATTTACAGGCAGTTCAACCCACCTCTCACTCCATCTCTTCATATCACTCAAATATTCAGGATTATCTCCACTCCAAAGAGTAATTGCATGATCAAATGCATCTATAAAATCTTTGATCATCCCTTTTGTTAAACCAAAATCGTAAACCATCTCTCCACGATCAAGCGATGGAGCTGTAAAAAAGAGTTCTACTCTATATGAATGCCCATGTAAACTTCTGCTACACCGCCTTGATGTACATTTTCGTACAATATGAGCATTCTCAAATTTGTATAGTTTTCTTATGATCATGTTTTATATCTTCAAGAGCTTCTTCTGACCACTCTAATTTGAGAGCCATTTAGCCACTCTTTTTTTTGCATCTTTATGAGATAAAGTTTCACCATTTTCCGCACGACTAATCCCATTTTTGATCTTTTCTACAACATAAAGGTGATACTGTATATCTTCGTAAGTGCAATTATCAGGAAGATTTTGAATCATCTTTTGTACTTCTTGTTTTACAACTACCATATACACACCTTTTTTTATTTCATTATAGCATATTTGGTTTTCCAAGCACAAAATGGTTCAAATCCAGAAATGAACAAAATGAACTCATCTCTTCTCTTCCCGATTCCAAAGTCTTACGTGCAATCTATCACTATAGTTGTATCCATGCTTTAAACAAAACTCTGCTGTGCTCAGTGCGTTTAATTGTAGATCTTTAATATTATCGCCTAACGGCATACAGTAAATCTCATTCTTATACTCTCTACAAATCTCTTCAATTTGAAGATATGCATCTTTACCTATTATCTCTTTATCAAGTGTAAACTTAAAAAATGAGTCTCTACCCTCTTTTGCCAATCTATTAATTACTTCTGGAACTATTCGTCTCTCTTTTGGCTCCCCACTATTTGAAAGCTTTACTGCCATTGCAAACGTTACACTTTTATATGCCAAAAACTCATCAAACACTGGAGCTATTGTACTGTTTGTTTCTACAGTAGTGCGAAAATTATATTCAACCAACCACTCTATCATCTCATAAAATATCTTGTTTTCAGAGTGTATCATCGGCTCTCCGCCTGTTAATACTATATCTGGTTTATATGATATATCTTTTAGATAGCTCTCAATGATATTGATCAAATATTTTGAGTCTGTTACCTCTTCCCAACAATCTTTAAATAGTTTATGGTTAGTAGCACGTACTGTATCACATCCTAAAATACGTTGACCTTTATACCAAGATTCACCAAAGCATGGACAGCGCAAATTACAACCACCAAATCGTAAAAATATAGAGGGACTACCCATATAACGCCCCTCTCCCTGCACTGAAAAAAAGTGCTCAACCAAATATAATTTCATCATCCTCCCGTCTCATAAAATGCTCTCGATGACTCTTCTAAATCATTTTCATTCCATCTATTCTTTTCAGGTTTATTTCTTAAAACCTCTCTTAGAATCTCACTTGCACCATCAATATCACCTCTTTTTACAGCATCTTTAATACTCATTGCTTCATCAAAATAGAGGCAAGGAATCAAAAATCCCTCAGCAGTTAATCTAATGCGATTACAACTTTCACAAAAATCGTGTTTATGAGGGTCTATTAAGCCAAACTTATACCCATCATCTGTCAAATAGTAAAATGCTGGACTACTACCTTCACGTCCAACTTTGTGTATAGTATATCTCTCTTTTACTTTTGCTAAGATCTCTTTACCATTCAATCCCTTTAAGCCTATTTTAGCATATACATTCTCCATATATTCAATATATCTAATCGTCATACTACGAGATTTAGCATACTCCATAACATCTAATATCTCATCTTCATTAATACCCTTAAGAGGAACCATATTTACTTTAACCTTCAAACCTACCTCAAGCGCTCTATCTACACCAGCCAAAACTCTATCTAGCACATCCTTTTGTGCAATTCTTTCAGCTACTTCAGGCTTAAGGGTATCAATAGAGACATTTATGCGCTTTAACCCAACCTCTTTAAGACGCTTAGCACTACTCTCTAAAAGGTAACCATTCGTTGTTAAGGCAAGATCAATATCAGACTTATGATTGTGGATCATCTCTATAAAACGATCCAGATCTTCACGCAAAAGCGGTTCACCACCTGTTATACGGATCTTCTCTATTCCCTCATCTATAGCAACTCTAACAAAGCTAAAAAGCTCTTCAAAACTGAGTAAGTTCTCTCTAGGAACCCAAGAGAAAGGTTTTTCAGGCATACAGTATAGACACCTAAAATTACACCTTTCAGTCACCGAAATTCTTAAATAGTTAACTTTACGACCATGTCCATCTATTAGCATATTGCCTCTTTAAAGAGAAGTTTTGAGTTATTTTACTCTAAATTATAAAAAAGAAGTTTAATTGCAGATATAATCCGCAGAAGCTTAAGCCTCTACGGATTGAAGAAGAGATATATTAATGGAGTTTTCTCCAAATACTTTGCTTCCATAGGTAAGCAAGGATTGCAAAGATAAATAGATAGATCATTACCATCATACCAACACTATCACGCTCGTGTCGTTTGCTGTCACCTACATCAGCCAAGTGTTCAAGAACCTTCTCTGCACTTTCAGCTGTTACACCAACACGTGGCATTGCTGTACCTGGCAGAAGGTTTTGAGGATCTTCCATAAATGTTTTTATATAGTGTTCACCACGTGATCTGATATACATAGAGAGATCAGGTGGAAGTTTACCCATATACTTAGTTAAGTACTCTTGATACTCAAGCACTTTTGCATCATAAATAAGCTCATCTTTTTTATGTTTGAATTTTGGCTTTTCACCAAGCTGTGTCCAGTTATCATACTTCATAGCATGACAGCGACCACATGCATTCTCAAATGCCATTTTAGGAGTGATCTCCTCTGGCTTTTTAGCAATAGATTTTAAATATGCAACTATATCTGCAACCTCTTGATCTTTATCGCCACCTAAACCATAAAATGCAGGCATTGGATGCATTTTCCCACCTGTAAATTTATGCTCAACTTTCAGAGCATGTGCAGGGTTTTTGATAAGTGCAGCTAAAAACTTCTCATCATAAATAGCACCTGCTTCACTTAAATCAGGTGGATTGACTCCAAAACTAGCCGCCGCAGATACAGGATCCATTGGTGCAGGCATCCCAGCCACTTTTAAACCATGACACCCTACACAACCAGCATTCATAAATGTTTCAGCACCTTTTGCTGGATCACCTTTCTTCTTCAAAGGTTTTAAATCATTATATGCAAAATTTTCACTCTCTACATGCTTATGCATAACAGAGTGAGCATATGGCTCAACTCCCCAATATGTCAGCAGTGTAAAGAATACTACTACCGCTAAAATTTTCAACTCTTTCATTTCAGCCCCCTTACACTGCTTTTTCTTTTTTGGTAATTATTGGCAGTGCAATCCAAAGTCCAATAAATACAACTGCCGCTACCAATCCAATAGTACTGTAAATCCCTTGTGGAGGTAATTTACCCATTACAGTCAATACAATCATATCAACTAATAGTACCCAGAACCAAATTTTAAAGCTTCCACGTCTATTTGCAGGTGCAACATTTGGACTCTTATCTAAGAATGGAAGTAAGAAGAAGATTACTTGAGCAAATCCAAATGCTATTAAACCTGGATCTTTAGGGAATGGACGTAAAATCTCATAACTCCATAAGAAGTACCACTCAGGGTAAATATGAGGAGGAGTCTTTAGACCATCTGCTGGGTCAAAGTTAATTGGATCCATTGCAAAATCAAAGTGCCAGAATACTAAATAGAAGTAGAAGATTAAAAAGACACTAACAACAAACATATCTTTACTTAAGAAGTCGTTTGCAAAGCGGATAACTTTTGACTCTTTTGTTTTACCTTCTAGATACTTCTTAGCCTCTTCATCAAAATCGATCTCTTCACCATCTTGATTGTTAACATGAGGAATACGTAGTGTACCAAAGTGAAAACCGATTAATGCCATAATTACCAATGGTAAAAGAAGTACATGCAACATAAAGAATCGTGTTAAGAAAGCTTGTCCTGGAATATAGTCACCACGAATCCACTCAACCAATCCGTTTAGCTCTAAAGAGCCTAAACTAAAGAGGTTTGTAATAACCATACCTGCCCAGTAGCTCATCTGTCCCCAAGGAAGCATATAACCGCTAAATGCTTCAGCAGAGAAAGTAACAAAAAGAAGCATACCAGAGATCCAGATCATCTCACGCCCTTTTTTATAAGAGCCGTAATAGATACCTACAAACATATGTATATAGATAATCAAAAAGACAACTGAAGCCGCAACAGCATGCATATGTCGCCAAAGCCAACCAAATTCAACCTCTTTCATAATAGTGTAGTTAACACTATCAAATGCAGTATCTATATTTGGTTGATAATACATCAACAGGAAAATTCCTGAAACTAGCAAGATTCCAAATGTAATAGCAAGAACCATCCCCATTGCCCAGAGGAAGTTTATATTTTTAGGAATCCAATACTCTTCTGCCAAAACTCGGCGTAACGTCTTTATTGCAAGGCGTTGATCGAGCCACTCTTCCAAACTGTGTGCTTTTTCAAAATGTGCCATTAACTACTCCTTGCTTTAGGCAATAATGCCAGCTTCTTTCATTTTTTTATACTCAGGACCCTCTTCACCTAGAACAATTGTTGTACCATCTAATTTAAATGGTGGAATAACCATTGGACTTGGAGGAGGAGGTGCTGTATTAATACCACTAGCATCAAACTCACCACCATGACATGCACATTTAAAATCGTGTTTGTCTGGACGATAGGCAGGAATACACCCTAAGTGAGTACAAAGGCCTATACAAACAAGAAAACGATCTTTGCCAACAATTACATCTCGTTCACTTTTTGGCATATCGTCAGTCTTTTTAAGAATAAAAATAGGTTTTCCACGCCATTTTTCTACATAAAGAACATTAGGTTCTGTAGCGGATAGATCTACTTTTGTAAATCCTGCCGCTTTTACACTCGGAAGGGGATCCCAGCTTCTCTTGGCCGCATAAAGCGCACCAAGACCACCAAGAGCCGCCCAACCACCAAAGACTTTACCCATAAAGTCGCGTCGGCTGCTGTCTGCCATTGCTGATCCTTTTTTGGAGATTTTAAATCATCGAATTATAAAACTTACAAGGTTAATTTCTTATGAATATCACCTGATATTATCTTTAATATACAAAGAAACATTATCTAAAGTCTCTTTTCGAAACAAACTACTTTTATTTTTAAAATTTTCTGATATTTTTTCTTTAATTAATTGATTATTAAACTTATATATAATTGGTATATTAAAACTCTTTATTTTGTTATCCCATATATCAACTGAATTAGATTTTTTTAGATATATAGGGTTTGATCCTGCAACCAATGCCTCAAAAGCACTTTGAGGTGAAGATGTAATAAATATCTCTGCTCCTTTTAATAGATCATCATAATTCTCAGAATCTTCTACAGCTTTAAACTTTTTAGATAGTTCGTTACCATATTGAAGAAAAAAGTAGTAACCCTCTAATAGAGTTACATCCAATCCTTCAAAAGCTGAACTAAGCTCTAAAAGTTTTTGTTCATAATCATCATCGCCCCAAAAATAGACTACTCCACCATTATGCTCACTACTATCATCAAAATATCTTGGATCAACAACATCAACTTGAGGTGCTTCTGCAATCTCTTTCATACTAGAGAGCACTATCTCACCTTTTGATGCAAAATCATCTGGATTATCGCTTATGCGTATAAATTTATGAAAATACTCTGCCATATCCTCCCACATAGCACGACTCTCTTCTTCCGAGTCAAAAATCAATACATCTTGAGTTGAGGCTATATTTGCAATATTTCTAACAATATCAACACTTACATACTTTTTGATCCCAAACTGCTCTTTTGCATACTCACCGGCTCTAAAATCATTTGTAAGCATTGTAATCTCTACACCCATACTCTCTAATCTTTTTATAATAGGTGCACTTCTACGTAAACGATCCAATCCCACACGGTGACCTGTATTTATATAGTAGTAAACTCTCATTTTTTACCTTTCTCTGCCATCTTTATATATATGTGTAAAATCTCAATAGCCGCCGGAGTTACTCCACTTATTTGACTAGCCGCTTGTAGTGTTGGCGGTCTAAAACGAGTCAACTTCTCTTTTATCTCATTGCTTAAGCCTGAAATATGATCAAATCTCATATCTTCAGGAATTTTAACCTTAAGCAGTTCATGCATTTTATCTATCTGCTCTTTCTGTTTTGCTATATATTTGTCATACTTTGCATGGATCATCAACTGCTCTTTAACTTCATCTGGAAACTCTGCAGTTTCTGGAATGAGCTTATCCAACATATCCATTGTAAAGTCTGCACGCCCTATAATCAACTTTAAAGATGTTTTATCTGTAATCTTCTCAACACCAAGCTCCTCTAACTTTTTTAACCCTTCCTTGCTTGGAGTTAAAAAGCGTTCCTCCATAAGTTTCAATCCATCTTCAATCATCTGCCTCTTTTTAAGTAGTTTGCTATATGTATCGTCATCTATTAAGCCAAACTTATGACCATACTTCATCAATCTCAAATCAGCATTATCCTCTCTTAGCATAAGCCTATACTCTGCACGTGAAGTAAACATACGGTAAGGCTCTTTTGTTCCTTTAGTAACTAGATCATCTATCAATACACCTATATAAGCCTCATCACGCCCAAGCACAAATGGCTCTTTTCCCATTATTGAAAGTGCAGCATTGATTCCAGCCATCAATCCTTGTGCCGCCGCCTCTTCATAACCGGTAGTACCATTTATCTGACCAGCTAAGTAGAGATTTTTGACCTTTTTTGTCTCTAATGTATGTTTAAGCTCTGTAGGATCAACATAGTCATACTCTATAGCATAACCATAACGAACTATCTTTGCATTCTCCATCCCCTCTACACTTCGTATCATCTCTAACTGCACATCTGTTGGCAGTGAGGTACTCATACCATTTATATAGTATTCTGTAGCTTCAAGTGTTTGAGGCTCTATGAAAATATGGTGGCGCTCTTTATCTCTAAAACGGTTAATCTTATCCTCAATACTTGGACAATATCTTGGACCAACACCCTCGATCTGCCCTGAAAAGAGTGGAGCTCGGTGAAAATTTCCCTCTATGATTGAGTGGGTTCTCTCATTTGTATAAGCTATGTAACAGGGTAACTGTTTAGGTTTAAAATTTTCTCTAGAGGTGCGAAAACTAAAAGGTTTTGGAGGCTCATCACCAGGTTGAGGCTCCATCTTTGAGAAATCTATTGTTGTTCCATCTATTCTGGCACAAGTGCCTGTTTTTAGTCTGCCAACATCTAATCCAAGCCTCTTTAGATTCTCTGCCAATGCAGTTGAGCTAAACTCACCAGCTCTACCTGCATCCCTTTTAACTTCACCAATATGAATAACACCATTTAAAAAAGTACCTGTTGTAAGAATTACTTTTTTTGCATAAAATGTCTCACCAAGCTCTGTCTTAACACCGACAACTTCACCATTTTCAACCAATAGCTCATTAACCATCCCTTGCAAAATATCTAAATTCTCAGTTTCAAGGCAGACTCTTCGAGCCTCTATGCGGTAGCGATCCATATCTATTTGAGCACGACTCCCTCTAACAGCTGGTCCCTTTGTCTCATTTAAAACTCTAAACTGTAACCCTGCCTTATCTGTCAAAAGCCCCATCTCTCCACCAAGAGCATCTATCTCTTTTACAAGATGCCCTTTTGCAAGTCCTCCAATTGCCGGATTACAACTTGCTGCACCAATCTGCTCAACCAAAATTGTAATCATCAATGTTTTCATTCCCATGCGAGCAGGTGCAAGAGCCGCTTCAATTCCTGCATGTCCTCCGCCTACAACAATTACATCATATCTACTCATATTTCGATCCTAACTTTAAAATCTATTTAGGCTGGATTATAACTTTTTGAGGTTAAAAAAGATATGATAATAGAAATATAAAATAGTGCAAGGTTAAAAATTTGGTTGGGAAGATTATTGTATATTCGCCAGAAACAGGTAATGGTAAAATTATTACACCTGATTACCATAAAATAAAATTTTATATAGATGAATGGAATGATTATGAAAATATGCCAGTTATAGGTCAAGAGGTTGAATTTGAGCAATTTGAAGAGTATGCTCACAATATTCATCCATCAAAAGTTGATCTTCAATTTAAGCAATCTAAATCTTCTGAATCTAAAGATAGAGAACAAAATAGCTCTTCAACAAACAGAAAAGATAAAAAAGCAAAAGAAAAGAGTGAACAACCAAAAATTAAAGTAACTGTAGATATTCAAAAGTGCTTGGAGAGTCACTTTTCTGAAATAATATTTAAAGTTGAA
>CAZGCF010000031.1:0-7775 GCA_964524095.1 uncultured Campylobacterales bacterium
TCAAGCCATAGAGCATGGGATAAAATATAACCGTAAGGTTGCAGTTATTGGACGTTCTATGGAGCGAAACTTAGAAACAGCAAGACAACTGGGCTATATAGATATACCTGAAGATATTTTTATTGATGCGCATGAAGTTGTTCGATACAATGATAACGAAGTGCTTATCGTTACAACAGGTAGTCAGGGTGAGTCTATGAGTGCTCTTTATCGTATGGCAACTGATGAGCATCGACATATTAAAATTAAGCCAAGTGATACTGTAATCATTTCTGCTAAAGCTATTCCTGGAAATGAGGCAAGTGTCTCTCGTGTTATGAACCATTTAATGAGAGCAGGTGCAACTGTTGCTTACCAAGATTTTAGTGAAATTCATGTCTCAGGACATGCCGCTCAAGAAGAGCAGAAACTTATGTTAAGACTTACTCAACCAAAATTCTTTTTACCTGTACATGGTGAATATAACCATATTGCAAAACATGCTAGAACAGCTGTAGAGTGCGGAGTTGATGAGCGCAATATTCTCTTAATGAGTGATGGTGATCAAGTTGAGATAACTCCAAAATATCTTAAAAAAGTAAGAACTATAAAAACAGGAAAAACATATATTGATAACCAAGCTAATAGTGAAATAGAGAATGATATAGTTCTTGATCGTCAGAAACTGGCAACAGAGGGAATCATAATGATTGTTGCTCAAATAGATCAAAGAGAGCATAAATTGGTTGGTCATCCTCGTGTTAGTAGTTTTGGAATTGTTGCAGATAAAGATGATAAAAAGTTTGCTAAAGAGATTGAAGCAATTATTGAGACATATATGACACATAAAGAGGAGAGTGAAAATCTAGATACAAGAACTATTGAAAACGATATTAGACAAGCTGTAAGAAAGCATGTATTGAGAAAAATGAAACGCTATCCTCTGATAGTTCCAACAATCTATGTTATATAAGAACTTTAAGGAAAATTATGAATCTGCAAGAAATAGCAAAAGAGGTTTTAGAGACTGAAGCAAAGACTCTATTAGATGCAGTAAAATGTATTGATGACTCTTTTGATAAAGCTGTTGAGACTATATATAACACAAAAGGTAAATGTATTATTACAGGGGTAGGAAAGTCTGGACTTATTGGAGCAAAGATTGCCGCTACATTAGCTAGTACAGGGACACCAAGCTTTTTTATTCACCCTACTGAAGCACTACATGGTGATTTGGGTATGATAGGACCACAAGATTCGGTACTTGCAATCAGTTATAGCGGTGAAAGTGAAGAGTTGATCAAGATTTTACCGCATATTAAACGATTTGATATTCCATTGATTGCTATGGCGGGTAAAGATGATTCAACTCTGGCTAAATATGGTGATGTCTTCTTATCTATTCAAGTAGAAAAAGAGGCTTGCCCATTGGGTGCCGCTCCAACATCTTCTACAACATTGACTCTTGCATTAGGTGATGCATTGGCTGTGGCACTAATGAAAAAACGAAACTTTAAAGCTGAAGATTTTGCCTCTTTTCATCCTGGAGGATCGCTTGGAAAACGTCTTTTTGTCAAGATAGAAGATTTAATGCGAAAAGAGAATCTTCCAAAAATCAAACCTGATACTCCTCTTAAAGAGGCAGTGGTAGTAATGAGTGAAGGTCGGCTTGGAAATGTACTGATTGTGGATGAGAATGATACTCTAATAGGGGTACTTAGTGATGGTGATGTTAGACGTGCATTGATGCAAAAGGATTTTTCAATCGATACCGAAGCAATCAAATACTCTAATCTTTCACCAAAAACATGCCAAAATGAGAGGATGCTTGCATCTGAGGCATTGGAAATGATAGAAAACTATAAAATCCAGATGCTCCCAATTGTTGATGAGTTGGGGCATGTAAAAGGTGTATTGCACCTACACGATCTGGTAGAAGCAGGAATTAAACGATGAGCAAATATGGCTCTAATACCAAAAATGAGGTGAGATTAAATAAATTTCTCTCTCACAATACCAAGTATTCACGACGTGAAGCTGATAAGTTAATTGAAGCTGGGCGAGTTGAAGTTAACGGTAAAGTTGTTACCGATTTTTCATATAGAGTAAAACCGGATGATAAAGTTAAGTTAAACGGTCGATATATCAAGCCCAAATCTATGCATGAGATGACAGTTATTGTCTATCATAAACCTAAAGGGGAGCTTGTAACAAAAAAAGATCCTAAAGGTCGTAAGACAATATATGATACATTGCCTAAAAAATTTGCACACTTTGTACCTATTGGCAGATTAGACTTTGCAAGTGAAGGTCTTTTGCTTTTAACAGACTCACCACGTGTTGCAGATATTTTAATGAACAGCAACCTTGAACGTGTGTATAACCTAAAGATAAGAGGTTCCATTACTCAAGCTATGGAAAAGGCGATGCAGGAGGGAATGAAAGTCCGCAGCAAAAAAGGGGCACACGAAAAGAGTAAGATTGAAGAGATGGAGTTTGCTCCTTTTTTTGCCTATCAGATTATAAAGAATGAGTCTAACTACTCTAAAATACGTGTAGCGATTGGTGAAGGTAAAAATAGAGAGCTTCGTCGATTTTTTGGATATTTCGATCGTGAAGTGCTAGATTTGCATCGCATCAGTTTTGGCGGTATAAGTCTTAACAATCTACCAAAAGGAAAGACCCGCTTTTTGAGCCAAAAAGAGTATGATGATCTGCATGCATTTATTAAAGCACAGCAGGAGAAAGAGTATTCAGCAAAAAAAGATGATAAGCAAATTGGAGGAAAACTAAATGATTGAACTTACTGTAGCGACTAAACATACTTCAGAGATGATAGATATTACTGAAATGGTTCATGAAGCGGTAATAAAAAAAGGGATAAAGAGTGGTATAGTTACGGTATTTGTACCACATACAACAGCTAGTATTGTGCTGTTTGAAAATATAGATCCTCAGCTTAGACGAGATTTTCTTGCGGCATTAGGACGAGTTGCACCAGCAGATAGTAAATATCACCATCAGGGAGAGAATGCTTCAGCTCACATTAAATCGGCTCTTTGTGGTGCTAGAGTTGTTGTTCCAATGGAGAAAGCAAAACTTCAACTTGGTGAATGGCAAGGAATCTTTTTGTGTGAGTTTGATGGACCAAGAGAGCGTAGAGTTATTATACAGGTTATTAATGGCTAAAATTAGGGAATCTATTTGAATCGAAACTTTGCCCTACTCTATAGACCAAAATCGTTAGACGATTTCATTGGTCAAGAGCATCTGCTTGAAAAGTCTGCTCCGTTGAGAGTTTTGATAGAAAAAGGATCTTTACAACATAGTTTTTTCTATGGACCGCCAGGTGTAGGAAAAACTACCCTAGCTCGCATAATTGCCAATAAGCTTGATAGACCCTTTTATGAGCTTAATGCTACAACACTTAAAATTGATGAATTGCGATCTATCTTCAAGCAGTATAGTCAAGCCCTTCAAAAACCGCTAATCTTTATAGATGAAGTACACAGGTTGACTAAAACACAGCAAGAGGTTCTTTTGCCATTTATGGAGCGTTATGATGCACTTATTATTGGAGCATCAACTGAGAACCCATACTTCTCACTAACTGCGGCTATGCGTTCACGATCTCTGCTTTTTGAGTTTAAACCTTTTACAACAGATCATTTAAAGAGAATGCTTGAGAAGGTAGCTTCAAATGAAGGGTTAACATTAAGTGAGGATGCAAAGCAGTATCTTCTTGACTCAAGCGGTGGAGACATGCGAGCAATGTTAAATTTGCTTGAAGCAGCATCTTCAATAAGCCCTACTATAGAAGTTGAAACTCTTAAACAACTTCGTCCAGCCTCTTTGCATGATGGCTCTAGTAGTAGTGATACACACTACAACCTAATCAGTGCTATGATTAAAAGTATGCGTGGAAGTGATGTAGATGCAGCACTATACTACATGGCAAGACTCATAGTCGGAGGAGAACCGCCTGAGTTTATTGCACGCCGTATGGTGATATTTGCCAGTGAAGATATTGGAAATGCCAATCCAAATGCATTAGGTATAGCTGTCGATACAATGACAGCTGTAAGTCGCATTGGTTACCCTGAAGCCCGTATTATTTTATCTCAATGCCTTGTTTATCTTACATCCTCTCCTAAATCCAATGCTGCTTATACAGCTATTAATAAAGCTATAAAATGTGTTGAACAAGGGGAGTTGTTACCAGTGCCTGAACACCTGCGAAGCCCTTTGCATAAAGGGTATCTATATCCGCACGATTTTGGCGGATGGGTAAAGCAAGACTATTTGACAAAACCTCTGAAGTTTTACGAATCCAAAGGGATGGCTTTTGAAAAACGGCTGGATGAGTGGATTGAAAAGATTACTAGAAGAGAACGCTCCTAACGAAATCACCCATTCAACTCATAAGTGCAATTTCAAGCAATTGAAATTCTATTTAACTATGTCAATTTAAATCCCCTTTTATTATGAGTATTTTTTGGTTATGTTATTAGGCACTGGTTTCCTTCATATAATTTAATAAATTTTTTATTCTTCCTGCTGTTTCATATCTGCCTATGATACTCATAATATCACTCAAATCAGGACCTCCAAGACGACCTATGAGAGCTACTCTAAGTGGCATACCAATTTTTCCAAATCCAATCTCTTGCTCTTTTACAAAATCTTCTAAAACTTTATGGTAATCGGTTGGTAGATGAAGATCATCTCTATTTTCAAGCTTTTTTACAAAGCTATCGAGAATCTGAACAGCCTCCCCTTTCATAGCCTTTTTGATTGCTTTACTATCGTAACTTTCAGGAGTTTCAAGTATCTCTTTAATCTGTTCAGCCATCTCTTTTAAAGTTTTGCATCTCTCTTTAAAGATGTCCAGCAAAATCTCTCGTTTGTCATGACTAAAAAGATATAGTCCAAAATCCTCTAGTAACTTTGCCAATCTCTCGTTTGAACTATTTTTAATATAGTGAGAGTTCAGCCAAAGCAGTTTGTCAGGGTTATATTGTGAAGCAGAAGCATTTATGTCACATGGATCAAAGTGTTCAAGCATCTCTTCCATACTGAAAATCTCTTGATCTCCATGACTCCATCCAAGCCTAACAAGGAAGTTTAAAAGTGCTTCAGGCAGATACCCCATACGCTTATAATCCATCACATCTGCCGCTCCGTCACGCTTAGAGAGTTTCTTACCGCCCTCCCCTAAAATCATAGGTACATGGTAAAAACGTGGCAGTTTAAAGCCAAGAGCCTCATAAACGATGATCTGCTTAGGGGTATTGTAGAGATGATCATCTCCTCTTATGACATCTGTCATACCCATAAGAGCATCATCTATTGCAACAACAAAGTTGTATGTTGGAGTACCATCACTTCTAGCAATAATAAAGTCATCTACCTCATCTGCTTTTATGGTAATAGTTCCTTTTATACCATCTTCAAAGACAATCTCTCCATCCAGAGGTGCTTTGATTCGAACAACAGGATCAACTCCTGCAGGCGGTGTTCCTTTAAAATCTCTATAGCGACCATCATATCTTGGACGCTCTTTACGTGCCATCTGCTCCTCTCTTAAAGCATCAAGCTCCTCTTTTGTCATGTAGCAGTAGTAAGCTTTACCCTCATCTAACAGTTGTTGAATATATTTTTTATACAGATCAAAACGATCAGACTGATAAACAGCCTCTCCATCATAATTCATTCCAACCCACTCAAATGCCTCTAAAATGGCTTTTGTAGCTTCAGCAGAGTTTCTGCTTTGATCTGTATCTTCTATGCGAAGTTTAAACTCTCCACCATTCTTTCGTGCCCATAAGTAGTTATATAGTGCAGTTCTTAATCCACCAATATGTAAAAATCCCGTCGGTGACGGAGCAAAACGTGTCACAACCATATTAATCTCTCCAACTAAAAAAATTGTTTCCATTATAGTTTTTTTTAGATAAAAAGCTGATACAATATGCTTCTTAAATTTAATAAAGGTTTATATACTATGAAAAAAACTTTGAAACTCTTTTCAATTTCTCTTCTTTTTGGGTTTACAACCTCTTTTGGGGGGCTTGTTGATGCCATAAGTATAGTGGTAGATGGTGAGCCAATTACGCTTTATGAGATCTATAAATTGTCTAAAAAGAGTGGTTTACCAAAAGAGAAAGCAGTAGAGTATTTGATAAAAGAGCGTCTCAAAGATAAAGAGCTTAAACGACTATCAATAGTAGTAGATGATTTTGATGTAAATCAAGAGATTGAGCGTATAGCACAGCAAAATGGAATTGACTCTTTAAAACTTAGAGAGATTATTGTAAACAGAGGAATGGAGTGGGATAAATATAAACAGACTATAAAAGAGAAGCTTCAACAACAGCGTCTCTACAAAAAGATTTTAAGTACAAAAATAGAACAACCAAGTGAAGAGACGCTAAAAGAGTATTATCAGCTCAATATAGAGAAATTTTCTATACCTAAAGAGATAGATGTTATACAATATTCAGCTACAACAAGAGAAGCTTTACAAAAGATTATGCAAAATCCTATGGCAACAATTTCAGGAGTAACACAACAAGCCATTACAATTAAATCAGAGAAATTGAATCAGCAACTTCTATTTATGCTTACAAATACCCAAAAGGGATCATTTACACAAATAATACCTGTTAATGGGAAGTTTGTAACATTTTTTATTCAAGATTTTATAGATCAAAAACCTATTCCTTATGAGGATGCAAGAGAGAAAGTTTATGCAAAATGGATGGAAGAGAAACGAAAAGAGGCTATAGAGAGTCACTTTGAGAAACTGCGATCAGCTGCAAATATAAAAATATTGAGAACTCCTTAATAAAGTAGTAGAAAATGAGAAAGTTTATATATTTTATACCGCTTTTAGTAACTCCTATTTTTGCATATATTAATGTAACTCCAATTGAAATTGGAGAAGAGCCAGGGATTACAGGCTCATTGGCCTTTTCTCTATCTACAAAGAGAGGAAATGTAGAGACAAATGAGTATGAAGTAGATACAGATGTACGATATGATAGTAATACAACATATGCATTATGGGTTTTTGGTAGATACAATTATGCAAAGACCCACGATACTGAGATAGAAAATAGTTCATTTGCCCATATACGATATTTATATATGATAACACCTTCACTCTATGCAGAGACATTTATTCAGACAGAACAGGATAAATTTAAAGATCTCTCTAACCGCTCACTTATAGGTACAGATGTAAGATACCGCTTCTTTTCAAGTCAAAACTATGGAAAAGGGTATATAGGTTTAGGTGCTTTGCTTGAAACAATTAAATATAAGAATCCCCAAATTGATCCTAATGAAAATAGTATGCGCATAAGTAGTTATCTTTTTTACACTAAAGAGTTTGACTCAAATACAAGATTCAATGCTTATGTTTACTATCAGCCCAAAATAGATCAATTATCTGACTATACTATTTTATCAATGGCAGAAATGCAGTTTCCTATTTATAAAAACTTTAATCTTGTAGTTAGCATTAAAGCAAATTATGACTCAAAACCTCCAATATCTTCAGATGTAAAAAAATATGATGTAACTCAGAGTACAACTTTTATGTGGAAATTTTAAGAGTTTAAATGGTAAAAGCTAATCTACTAAATCTTTTAACTCATCATCACTTAAACCTGTTATAGCTTTTACTGTTTCTATGTCAAGTCCCTGTTTTAGTGATCTTTTAGCTATATCAATCTTTTCTTGCATTATACCTTTTTTGATACCTTTTTGAATACCTTTTTGAATACCTTTTT
>CAZGCF010000031.1:7875-9250 GCA_964524095.1 uncultured Campylobacterales bacterium
ATACCTTTTTGAATACCTTTTTGAATACCTTTTTTTAACCCTTTTTCCTCTGCAGTTTTTAATGCATTTATTTCATCTTGCTCTTTTAATGCTATATATTCATAAACCTCTAACTCTTTTGAACTCCAAGCAGTTTGCATTGCTATGTCAAATGCCTCTTTAAAGACTTTAATATCTTTAAACTCTTTTGGTACCATTGTAAGATTGCTTGCATTTTTAATAAAGTATATCCATTTATCAAGTATTGAGTTTAACTCCTCTAACTCTTTATTAAATTTTGGGAGTTCAATAAAACAAAACTCGAAGTCTTTAAGATCTTGAGTGTTTGTCTCTTGATTTATTATTAAATGTCTAGAAATGTAACTACTATTTTCAAAAATATTGAAGTTTACTATTCCAATGAAATAGACCTTTTTTAGCATGGAATAGTTTTGACCTTTTGGTAATTGAGATACATAAGCTTTTGAAGTGTAGTAGAGACTTCTTTTTGTAAAATCTGCTATATCTTTTTTTTGCATCTCTACTATGAATGTATCACCATTTTTATTTGTAGCTTTAATGTCAAGTATGGTCTCTTTTAATTCCGGTATTTTTGGCACTTGATAAGGGTTTACTATTGATACATCTACAATCGCTTTTTCATCTTTAAAGTCTAATACTGAGTTTAAAAAAGATATGAGTATATCTTTATGTTTCTCGTTGCCAAAAATCTTTTTAAAAGCAAGGTCATTTTTTGGGTCTGCAAATGTCATCTTATCCCTCAATTGTTAATATAGTATATTCTATCATATTTATTTTGGGATTAAACTATGTAGTGAATCTAAACCCAGATTGGATCTGGGTTTTTTTATTAAAGGTGAGATTCTAAATATTTTGTATCGAAACGATTCTCTATAAAATCAGGGTTTCTCATCATACGACGATGAAAATCTATTACAGTTTTTACACCGCCTATCTCAAATTCATCCATTGCACGACGCATCTTTTTGATAGCACGATCACGATCTTCACCCCAAACAATCACTTTTCCTATCATAGAGTCATAGTGTTGAGGGATGATGTAACCTGCGTGTGCATGGCTGTCTATGCGAACATCTTTTCCCCCCGGAGCGATCCACTTATTTACTTTTCCTGGACAAGGCATAAAGTTTACAGGATCTTCTGCTGTGATCCTACACTCAATGGCGTGTCCTTTTAAGCAGACAGCACTCTGATCAAAAAGTTTTTCACCCTCGGCAATGCGGATCATCCACTCAATAATATCTATACCGCTTACCATCTCACTTACACAGTGTTCTACTTGTAAGCGGGTATTCATCTCCATAAAATAGAAGTTTTTATGTTTGTCAACCAAAAACTCAAAAGTACCTGCACT
>CAZGCF010000032.1:0-9112 GCA_964524095.1 uncultured Campylobacterales bacterium
AGATCAAAAATGAGCTGAGCCAAATCCTCAATAGAGTAGATGTCATGGTGTGGTGGTGGAGATATAAGTGTAACACCTGGCATTGTATGTCTTAAACGAGCAATTAGTGCTGTAACCTTATGACCTGGTAACTGACCACCTTCACCAGGTTTTGCACCTTGAGCAATTTTGATCTGAATCTCTTCTGCACTTCTTAGATAAGCTGGGGTTACACCAAAACGTCCCGATGCAATCTGTTTGATTTTTGAGTTTTTAATAGTGCCAAATCGGCTTGCATCTTCACCACCTTCACCACTATTGGATTGAGCTCCAATACGGTTCATTGCTTCTGCAATTGCTTCATGTGCTTCTGGTGAGATTGAGCCTAAACTCATAGCGGCACTTGCAAATCTTTTAAAAATTGATTCTAACGGTTCAACCTCATCAACAGATATTGGCTCTCGATCGCTTTTGATTTCGAAGAAGTCTCTAATCATCTTCTTATCGCGATTCTCTATAAGGTTTTTAACTATACTAAAATCCTCTTTTTTCCCTGTAGTAGCCGCTTGGCGCATTGCCATAGATACTGCAGGAGAGTAGTCATGATACTCTCCCTTATCAACATATTTATAGACTCCTCCAACATTAAGAGGGAAAAGTTTATTTATATGCTCATGCTCAAATGCATCTTTATGATACTTCTCAATTCGTTTTTCAATATCATCATATCCTAAACCAGGAATAAGGGTATGTGAATTTCTAAAACAGTCCTCAACTACCTCATTTGATAGACCAATCACATCAAAGAGTGCTGAGTTTCTGTAAGATGCTACAGTTGAGATACCCATTTTAGACATAATCTTCAATATTCCAGCACCCAATGCACTGTGAACCTTTTTAAACTCATTACGCATCTCATACTCTGTAAGATCTTTATCTTTTAAGAGCTTATAGACTGTAGCAAACAGCATATATGGACATACTGCTGATGCACCATATGCCAACAGACAAGCTACTGAGTGAGAATCGATCACTTCACCTGTTACTGCAACAATACTCACAAGATGGCGAACACCAGCATCAAGAAGTGCATAGTTTAGACGCCCTACAGCCATTGCCATTGGTATTGTTTTATGCTTTTTACCAAGATCTTTATCTTCTAAAACTACAATACGAACACCATCATTTTTGACATCTTCTATAATGTCATAAACTAGATCTTCTAAACTCCCCTTTAAATTCTCTTCAAAAGTGGTGCTATATGTTCTATTCTTATAGTATGGCTTAAATCTAGGATGCTTCTCATCACCAAAACTCTTTAAAACTTCAAGTTTCTCAAATGTTAAAATAGGAGATGTTGTTTTAAGTCTTTGTGCATGATCAGGATCTTCATCAAGAATGTTATGAATCTCTCCAAATCCAGTATTTAGACTCATAACAACTTTTTCTCTGATAGGATCGATAGGTGGATTGGTTACCTGAGCAAACTTCTGTTTAAAAAAGTCTGTAAAGTTGCGTTGCACATTTGAGAATGCGGCAATTGGGGTATCATCACCCATTGATCCTGTTGGCTCTTTGCCATCTTTAACCATCGGTTCAACTATCTGATCAATTACCTCTTGAGTTATGTTGAAGTAACGCTGTCTCTCTATGATATTATCAACATCATAAAAATCTAGATTTTCAAAAGGCTTCTCTACATACTCTTGAAGATAAACCATTTGGTTATTTAACCACTCATCATATGGTTGAGAACTCTTAAGATACTCATTAATCTCACTATTTTTAAGTATCGTACCATACTTAAGGTCAAGACCGATCATCTCTCCAGACTGAAGTCTGCCTCGCTCCAAAATATTGTCATCTTCAATATCTACAACACCATACTCACTTGAGATGATCAAACGGCGATCTTTAGTGACAATATATTTTGCTGGTCGCAATCCATTTCTATCAAGTACACACCCTATATAGCGTCCATCTGTGAAACTTACAGCAGCAGGACCATCCCAAGCTTCAAAACATGTACTCATATACTCATAAAATGCTCTCAAGTTTGCATCCATATGTGGAGCATTCTGCCAAGGTGCAGGTATTACAGCTCTAACAGCTTTGAAAATATCCATACCGTTTATTCGTAAAAACTCAAAGAAGTTATCAAGACTTGCACTATCACTTGCACCCTCTTGTAGTAGAGGCATCATTCGTTTTAACTCATCATCACTGAATACTTCAGATTTCACAGATTCGCACTTAGCTATTACATTGAAACGGTTTGCCTCAACAGAGTTGATTTCACCATTGTGAGCAATCATTCTAAAAGGTTGTGCAAGCCTCCACTGTGGAAGTGTATTTGTAGAGAAACGTTGATGGAAAAGTGAAAAACTGATCTCAAAATCTGGATCATTAAGATCTGGGTAGAACTCCTTTATATGAGTTGGCATAACCAACCCTTTATAGCTTATTACCCTATTTGAAAAGCTTGGAATGTAAAAATCCTCATCATCACTCAATGCATTTTCAGTTTCACGTCTTGTAAGATAGATGAGTGCTTCAAAACGTTTTGTCGCCATTAGTGAATTTGGTGCAACAAATACCTGAACAATAGTTGGTAGAGTCTCAAGTGCAAACTCTCCCAATGCGTCAGTATTAACAGGCACCTTTCTTACAAAAATAATACGCAAATCATTCTTTGCGCACATCTCCTCAAAAACTTTGATACTATTCTCATTTCTATAAAAAATTTGGGCTACTGCATACTGAGATGGTAAAGTATGACCAGCCTCTTTAGCAATTTTTGCCATAAATTTTTCAGGCATAGAAAGAAGTAGTCCACTTCCGTCACCACTCTTTCCGTCTGCTGCAATCGCACCCCTGTGCATCATGCGTTCAAGTGCATGGATTGCATCTTCCAAAAGTTCGTGGCTTGGAGTGTTGTCAATATTGGCAACAAGTCCAAAACCACAGTTATCTTTAAATCCTCTCAATAAATCCATTCCAAACCCTTTATTTACGTGAGTTCTTTGGTACAATACTCCAAAATTATGCGATTCTACAAAAAAATCGGTTACAACTACCTGAAATAAGGGAATTGAGATATGCAGGGCTACATTTTAAATGTAAAAAAAGCAAAAAATGAAGATACCATTGTATCGATATTAACAAAAGAGAGATTGGAGGTTTTATACCGTTTTTATGGGGCAAGACACCCTGTTGTAACAACTGGATTTAAAGTCGATTTTGAGATCGAAAAAGACTCTATACAATTCTTACCAAAGCTTAGAAATGTCATACATCTTGGATTTCCTTGGTTAAAAGAGATAAATAGATTAACTATATGGCAAAACTTCATAACCCTACTATATGATCACCTTAAAGATGTAGAGATTCCTGGTAGCTTCTACTTCGATATTTTAGAACACTCTGCCAATATTTGGCAGTATCAAAATCCAATGCGAACAGCTATAGAGAGTTACCTTTCAATACTAGAGCATGAAGGGCGTCTTCACGAACCAGATAACTGCTTTATATGTTCTAAACCTTTAGAAGATAGTGTATCACTAATTAGAGCATACCTTCCTGCCCATCCAAAATGTGTTATTGCAAGAGAGTATAGATTGGAACTAATTAAACAGTTAATGGAAACAAAAAAGAGTATATTATTGGATGATAATGATGTAGAGGGCTTATGGTTGACTCTACTTGAAGGTATGTAGAGCCAACCTGCTTTAGTTTAGATTTTATCTATCCAAAAATTTCTCATCCATAAATGAGTCTGGTTGAAGATGAGAGAATGCTGCTTTAAAACGCTTAAAGAGTTCAGGAAACTTCTCTTCCCACTCTTCAAGCAGTCTCTTTGTACTCTCTCTTGCATGAGGCATCTTAACATTCATAGCCATTGCAGGACACGCTTCATCACCAATTACACTAATTCCATTCTCCTCTGCAAATGCTCTGGTTTGACGCTCTCTTACCCAAAGAAGGGGTCTAATTACATGAAAACCTTTAGAACTCTTATAGATTGGTGCCATCGATCTTAGTGTGCCGTTATAGAGCATATTCATAAAAAAGCTCTCTGCCGCATCATCAAGATGGTGTCCTAATGCTACTTTGTTAAAACCACCCTCTTGTGCTTTTGTATAGAGGGCTCCTCGACGCATTCTAGAAAAGTAGCTACAAAAAGAGCTATTTTCTCTAATTGTATCTTGAGAAACTTCAAAAATATTTGTCTCATAAATTTCATGAGGAATGCCATAAGTTTTACAATGCTCCTGAAGGGCATCATATCTTTCACCTGGCATCCCATACTTTATTGTAACTGCTTTAAACTCAAAGTTAAAAGGTGCATGCCTTTGCATATATTTTAAAAGATGCACTAATGTAATAGAGTCTTTTCCGCCACTTAAGCCTACAAGAACCCTATCGCCCTCTTCTATCATTCGATATTTTGCGTTTGCCTTACCTGCTAAACGCAAAATCTTCTTACTTAGCTTGATCGAGTTCATCTAACATCGCAAATATAAACTCTGCACTTTTAAGAGCAGAGCTTTGTAAAAATGTATCAAAATCGAATCCGGCATCCATATCTGCGGCATCACTAATGGCACGCAAAATAAAGAATGGGACATTTAGTGCATCACATACTACAGCTACAGAAGCACCCTCCATCTCAAGTGCATCGGCATTAAAAGTCTCACCAATCCACGACTTACGCTCCAAACTTGCAACAAATTGATCCCCTGTTGCAATTACACCTCTTTTTAGCTTTATATCAAGCTTTCTTGCAGTATTGCCAGCAATTTCTAGCAGTTTTGGATCAGCCTCAACAAACACCTTCCCTTCAGGTACAAATCCATATGGATGACCAAAAGCGGTAATATCTAGATCATGTTGACAAAGTTTGGTAGCCACTATTAAATCACCAATTTTAAGTTCAGGATTGATCGCTCCAGCAACACCAGAAAAGAGCATCTTTTGAACACCAAACTTCTCTATCATTGTTACAGCAGTTAATGCAGAAAAGACTTTTCCTATCTTGCTATATGCTATAACAAGATCAATTGATCCATAAAGAGCAGTATAATAGGTATTATCTGCTACTTCATGCTTTTGTACATTCTCTAAACGTTTCAAAATCGGTTCAATCTCTTCGGGCATTGCCCCCATTACACCAACAACCATTACTTATCTCCATTTAGAGTTTCAATTACACTATTTAATGAATCGTAATCGCTAACTACTAATGTTGGCTTTTTAGTAGTTCTACGATTTAGACCTTTAAGAACCCCGCCATGTCCAAACTCAATATATTGATCTACTAAATCATCATTTCTCTGAATAGATTGTTTATATAGTACAGGAGATACCAACTGCTTTCCTAAAAGATCCAAAGCTTGAGCTTTTGTATTGTAAGCCTTTGCAGTAACATTTGAAATAACAGGCGATGAAAAACTATCATTTAGCACACTCTCAAGAGACTCCATCAAAGGATTAACAGCACTCTCTAGAAGTGGGCAATGGCTAGCAACAGACATATTTAAAAGCATAACGCGACGTGCTTTAGCCTCTTTAAGTTTCGACTCTAAAGATTGAAGATCCTCTTTAATACCTGCAATAACAATTTGACCATCTGCATTATAGTTTGCTGGCCAAACCTTTTTACCGCTCTCTCTTGCATCAGCACAGATCTCCTCTACATCATCATCTGAAACTCCAAGAGCAACCATCATTCCAGCATCTATACCATCACAAGCTTTTTGCATTAACTCACCACGAAGATGCACAAGCTTTACAGCTTCAAGCCAATCAATAGCACCAACAGCAGAAAGTGCAGAGAACTCACCAAGAGAGTGTCCCAAAGCAAATGCCGGCTCTCCATCTATCTTCTCTTTAAAAAGTCTATATGCCATCATAGATACAAGCAAAATTGCTGGTTGTGTATATTTTGTCTGCTCCAACTTTTCATTTGGTTCAAATAGTAGGTTTGCCATATCTATCTTTAAAGCATCACTTGCTGATTCAAGCATCTGCTCAGCTGTTTTAGAGTTTTCAACAAAAGATTTACCCATACCTACTGCCTGAGAACCCTGTCCTGGAAATAAAAATGCTTCTATATCCATCGATGAACTCCATCCATACATTGATTTTTTTTCTAAGCGTGTTACGATTTAGTCCAAAAGCTTGAGACATTTTCAATTGACTTCTATATTTTTTCATCCCAGCTCTTATCAATGGAACTTCATAAAGAAGTAACTCATTTTTATATATATCATCTTTTTCGACTTCCATTCTTCGCAAAAGATAGCTCTCATTTAAATTCAAAATATCATTAAAATCTATTTGCATTGCCAGAGATTGAAGATAGACAGACCTTCTAAGTGAAAATGCGTTTTGGCTAATATCTAAGTGATCTAAATCAAGATTAAAGTTGTCTGGTAAACTCCATCCAAAAAGTTGACTAGCCTCATCTAAAAACTTCTCTGCCAAAGGTTTTATATCTTCAACTCTATCACGCAATGGAGGCAATACTATCGATACACTAAAAAATGATTGATACTCCACTCCAATATTGTTATCTGTTCCTATTGCAATTATATGAGTCTCATATTTTTGTACAGCTTGAAAAAGTTTTGATACCAATTCAACCTTTTCAATATTGTCAATAATCAACTGCGAACTATTTTCGACAAAAGTATAGAGTCTAGGATCATTACCTTTTACTATTGGAGCATCAGGTGCTATTACTTTAGCAAGCGTACGCCTACCAGTACCAGTTTCACCACTGATTAAAGTATTTAATTTGAGAGATTTGAGTAGATTGGCCGATTTCAAAGCCTCTTTTGAAGACTTTGAAACAGCTATGAAATTAATGACAGCCACATCCTGTACCGCAACCACATCCATGTCCGCCAGGCTGTTCAACCTGTCCACTTAAAGATTCATTTACAGTCGGCTCTCTTACTTCTGTAATATTTACACTAAATAGAAGATCTTTACCAGCAAGAGGATGGTTAAAGTCAATTACAACTTCGTCCTCATTAAAGCTCTTTACTGTTACTTGAACAGTTTGTCCATCTTCACTTTGCCCATAAAGAGTCATACCCTCTTGCAGTTCAATACCAGCAAACTGTTCACGTGGCATAGCTTGAATAGCTTCTGGGTTATATTCACCATAAGCCTCATTTGCACTTACAAGTATATCTGCATTATCACCAGCAGATAATCCCTTCATCTGATTCTCAAGACCAGGAATAATTTGTTGTTTTCCAGTTATAAATGACAATGGAGCTTGTCCAACATTTGAATCTACTACTTCACCTGTTTTTGCATCTTTAACTTCATAGTTAAAAGATACAACACTGTTATCATCGATTTTCATCATTTTCCTTTTTTTTAATATATCAGCCAACTTCCTACATTTTAGTAAAAAGTATGCAAAACGTAGGTGATTCTATCACATAGAATATTTATTTATTCTTAAGATTATTCTCTACTACTTGAGTTTTTTAAGATTTTTCCTAGCTATAGATGCTGATTTACTATCTGGATAGAGGTCAATTAGAGTCTTATAAAAGTTTTTTGCTTCACTCTTTTTACCTAGCCGACCTAAAGAGATGGCAGTATGCAATAGAAGTGTTGGCATATAACTACTTTTATCATACAAAGATGCACTCTGCTTATAGTAAGCAACAGCATCTTTATACCTACCTTTTCGATATGCAATCTCACCAAGATAATAGTTTGAAGCTGCAGGCTTATAATGATTTTTTATCAAATGCTCAAAATAAACAGCCGCTTCTGAATAGCGCTTTTTCGCAAATTTACTCTTAGCCTCTTTATAAATTTGGCTATTTGATTTTCCTTTTAAATCACCTTTTTTTATAAATTTTTCATAAGAGGATTTAAAATCAAGAAAAGATTTTTCTAATGCACTAAACTGCTCTTTATCTACATACTTCTCATTTATAGAATCAAGCATATTGCCTAACTCTTTTAAAACAGTACGTATCTTCTCAAAATTTTCTGCCTGAACTTGTTCAAAAGAATCTAATCTGCTATTTAAAGAATCAATACTTCTATTAACATCTGAGAATCTTTTTAGACTCTTCTCAATTTTACGTACATCTTTACTTAATGTCTCTACTATACTTTGTATGCCATCTAATCTCTCTCTATTCTCCTCTACAACTGCCTGTTGCTTCATAAGAATATTTTGAAGCCTCTTTATATCCTTCTGATTTTTAAGAATATGTTTCTCAGTAGGACTTAAGCCATATGGATTTTGTGCATCAAGATCTCCCGCTCCAAAAGCGGAAGGCTCTTGCATACCACAAAATGCACTAAGAGCAGAGATAGATAAAAAATAGACTATTTTACGCATTAAGGTAGTAATTCAAACTCTACTCGTCTATTCTTAGCCCAACACTCTTTTGTGTGCTCAGTACAAACCGGATTGCTTTCCCCATAACTTACCATAACCATTCTATTTTTATCAATTCCTTTAACACTCAAAGCATCACGCACACTCTTAGCCCTTTTTAGACCTAATGCATAGTTATACTCATCAGTTCCCCATTCGTCGCAGTTACCTTCAATCTTAATAGTAAGATCTTTTGCAATATCTGACTTAAACAGCTCTGCATCTACATCTAAGTTATCTTGTTGATCTGCACGGATATTATATTTATCAAAGTCAAAATAGATCTTTTTAGCTTTTGCCTCAAGTGATTTTATCTTTGACTTACGATCATCTTCTGGCAAAGCTGTTATATCACTTACTTCTTCGTTACCAACAACACTATTTACGCCACTGTCTGCATTAGTCTCTACCATTTCTCCTGGACTCTCAACCGGTGTTGCTGTAGCTGTCTTTGTCATATCGACTTCAGGCTCTTTTTGAGAGCAACCACTGATCAAAAATAGAGTTGCTATTGTTGCTAATAGGAAGCTTTTTCTCATACTTTTCTCCTTGAAAATTTGCTTTATATTATCATCCTTTTTCTTACTTTCGCGTTAAAAAATTTATTACCAATCTATTGATTGTATTCTAAGTCCTGTCAGAGGAAATAAAAACCCCTCATTATACTCTAACCGTATAACTCCCAATGCACTCTGTGATGCATAATGTTTTATA
>CAZGCF010000033.1:0-9052 GCA_964524095.1 uncultured Campylobacterales bacterium
ATATACCACCCATCATTAAAGTTTTTAAGACTATCTTTATACTTTAGATTAATATCACGATAACCAGCATAAATAGATGCATTAGGAATTATTTGTGTTGAGACACCAAATCGATATGATGTGTAGCCTTTTCCATCTAAAAAGACTAATGGATCTGGTGCTATATAGACAGATGCCCCTATATTTACAGGCCAATTAACAGGTAGTCGATAGTTGATAGTTGCGCCAATAGGTATTGCTACAAACTCTTCTGCAGTTGATGCTTTAATTCCTATGCCAAAGCTTAAAGCATTTAGTCCACCTACTGCCCCTGTTGCAATATACCCACCTTCAACCAACTCTTTACTTCTTGTTTCGCTTTCTCCACTATATAGGTAACCTAAATGAATATAGTTTGCATTTGAATTACCGTTGTAATCAAAATTTTGACCCAATTGGTACTTACCTAAAAGTTCAATATCGTAAGAGTTAAGATTGATCTCAGCACTATTTTGAGCCATTAGTGAAACTGAAGTTAATGCCGCTGTAATTACCAATTTTTTGAACATGCAACCCCTTTATTTATAACAATATTTTAAACTATACATAAGTAGTTATTCTAATAATTAATGAAAAATCGAATGTATATTCAATTTTGAGAGAAGTATGCCATAAAATGTTTTAAGATTAACTAAGCAAAGTAATTGGTAATTGGTAAATAGTTTTTGCTAAAGTGTTAAGGTAGTTTATTTGCATCTAAAAAGTATTTCATCTACAATCTCTTCGATTGGACGATCTGCATTTAGAGTAATTTCTGCTTGCTCTTTATAAATCTTTTCACGCAAATTAAAAAGATTTTTTGCACTTTCTATATCTTGAAAAAGTGGTCGTTTAGCCCTCTCTTCAGGAGAGATTCTATCTAATATCTTTTCAAATGGTAGCTTCAAATAGACTACTTTGCCTATATCATGTAGTTTTTCAACTACTAATGGCATTCCTCCACCAGTAGAGATGATACTCCCTTTTACGCATTCAGCCATCCAACGGGCAGACTCTTTCTCTAACTCTCTAAAATACTCTTCTCCATATTTTTCAAAGATAGAAGAGATCTCTTTTCCTTGGGCAGACTCTATCAATGCATCAGCATCAAGAAAATATCGTCCACTTTTTTGAGAAAGTAACCTTCCTACACTGCTCTTTCCTGATCCCATAAATCCTATGAGTACAATATTTTCACTGCACATCTACAATATAGCCACTCTCTATACTATAAATTTTATATTTATAAGATGAATCAAGTGTTATAACTACTCTATAATAACCGTTGTGATTGCCAATATCTAATTTTACAAAAGGGGGTTTATTTAAATGTACTTTTTTAGTTAAAAAATTTGCATCTCTTGCAAGGTCAATTACAATTTTAAATGGATCGGTCAAATGAAATGAGCGGATTTTTTTATCATCAGTTACTATTTTTATACGATTTTTTTCTAGTTTAAATGAGATGAATGGTAATGGTTTATATATAGTTTTAGAATCTTCTCTCTTTTTCTTCTCTATTTTTGATGTTGATTTTAATCTATTTTGTATTACTGTTAAAGGAGTATGCCAATCTATAGATTTATTGATATTTGAGTTGACTTTTTTTATTGAACCATCGATAGATTGATAAAAGATTGTTACCGATTTTAAAACTCTAGCGTCATTTGGTAAGTTTATACGCACTTCTTTAAATTCAGAAACTTTTTTAACTTGGTTAGTTGTTGTTGGTAGAACAGTATCATCTATTACAGGTTTAAAAGGGTTCTGTCTTGCCAATACCAAGCTGTATAGAGCAATTAAAATAGTTAAAAATCTCAAGGTTCAGGCTCCAATTGTTTTAGCTCAAAATACTCTTTTTGCAATGCGGCATTTTTTTCTTTGAGCGTCTTTATATACCACTCATATGATGAACGTTGCTCTTCTATACCCATTAACACCATTAGTGAGTTGGGTCCAAAGAGCAGTACTCCAGCATAAACTCCTAATACTATAACAATAACCAGCGCAATAATAATACGCTGGATCGGAATGCCTAAAAAGGCGATTGGTATTCGCTCCCCTGTTTTGGGAACGTCAATTTTTGGCATTACCCAAATATCTCTTTGCCAAGATATTCAAAATAACCAAGTTCACGTTCAATTGCAAGAAGACGGTTATATTTTGCAATACGCTCACTTCTTGCAGTAGAACCTGTCTTAATTTGGCCAGTATTTAGAGCAACTGCAAAATCTGCTATGAAGCTATCTTCACTCTCTCCACTTCTATGGCTCATTACACAAGTGTAACCATTGCGTTGAGCAAGGCGGACAGTTTGCATTGTTTCACTAACAGAACCGATCTGATTAGGCTTGATAAGAATTGAGTTTGCAACACCTTTGCTAATACCTTCAGCAAGAATAGAAGCGTTGGTTACAAACAAGTCATCTCCAACAAGCTGAATTTTTTTGCCAAGACGCTCTGTTAAAACTTTCCAGCCATCCCAGTCATCTTCACTCAAACCATCTTCAATACTTACAATAGGATATTTGGCAATTAACTGCTCATAATATTCAACTAACTCCAAGCTTGTTAGAGTTCGCTCTTCACTCTCAAGACGGTAACCACCATCAGTAACAAGCTCACTACTTGCAACATCAAGAGCAATAGAGATCTGCTCACCAGGTTTATAGCCAGCCTTCTCAATAGCCTTCATAATTACTTCTATTGGCTCTTCATTACTGCTTAGATTTGGTGCAAAACCACCTTCATCACCAAGTGCTGTACTGTGCCCCATCTCATTTAAAATCTTTTTTAGATTGTGGTAAACTTCAGCACTAGCTCTCAACGCTTCAGAGAACTCTTCAAATCCTGTTGGCATGATCATATACTCTTGGAAGTCAACACTGTTATCTGCGTGGCTTCCACCATTAATAATGTTTAACATTGGTGTTGGCATAACCAGTGCATTTGCACCGCCAAGATATCTATAAAGAGGCATTTTTAGGCTTTTTGCCGCGGCTCTTGCTACTGCCATAGATACACCAAGAACAGCATTTGCTCCAAGATTGCTGTAGTTATCAGTACCATCAATCTCTTTCATAATTGCATCAACTTCGCTTTGGTTATATGGGCTTATCCCAATCAACTCATCAGCAATTTTTATATTGACATTATCACAAGCGTTTAATACACCTTTACCCATATATCTATCGCCACCATCGCGTAACTCTAAAGCTTCACGTTTCCCTGTACTTGCACCACTTGGAACAATTGCATCAGCACTTGTTCCATCACTCAAATGTACAGTAGCTCGAACTGTAGGGTTGCCACGACTATCCATTACCTCGTCAGCTTTAATATCATCAATAAATACCATTAATTACTCCTCTTCAGCTAATTTAATATCTTCTTCACTCATCTCAAGCATTGTGCTTCCAATACCTAATGCCTCTTTGATCTCTTTTTCGATCTGAGCGGCTAGCTCAAGATTCTCTTTTAGTGTTTGCTTGGCATTTTCTCTTCCTTGGCCAAGTTTTGTCTCTTTGTAGCTAAACCAAGCTCCACTCTTGTCAATTATATCTAGTTTTACACCATAATCTATAATTTCACCCTCTTTGCTGATACCTTCACCAAACATAATATCAAATTCAGCAACTCTAAAAGGTGGTGCAACTTTATTTTTGACAACTTTTGCTTTAACACGGTTTCCAATCTGATTTTCACCCTGTTTTAAAGTAGCAATACGTCGTACATCTACCCTGACAGAAGCGTAGAATTTTAGTGCATTACCACCAGTTGTGGTTTCTGGAGTTCCATATCCCATCTGACCTATTTTCATACGAATTTGGTTGATGAAGATAACAGTTGTCTCCATTTTATGAAGAACACCAGTTAGCTTACGTAGTGCTTGACTCATCAAGCGTGCTTGAAGTCCGACATGTGTATCACCCATATCTCCTTCAATCTCTGCTTTTGGAGTTAATGCCGCAACAGAGTCAACAACAATTACATCTACGGCACCACTACGAGCAATAGTCTCTACAATATCAAGTGCTTGCTCACCAAAATCTGGTTGGCTAACAAGAAGATTTTCTACATCAACACCAAGATTTTTTGCATAGTGTACATCGAGAGCATGTTCAGCATCTATAAAGGCACAAATACTACCATCTCTTTGTGCTTCAGAGATAATTTGTAGTGCTAATGTTGTTTTACCTGAACTTTCAGGTCCATAAATCTCAATAATACGCCCTTTTGGAACACCACCTATACCAAGAGCCATGTCAAGTCCTAGAGAACCTGTGCTAATAGCCTCTATTGGCTCTATCTCTTTATCGCCAAGGCGTACTAATGCACCCTTCCCAAACGCTTTATCAATCTGCTTTAAAGCAACATCGAGCGCTTTTTGCTTATTTGGATCAACTCCCATGGATACCTCACATAATTTGAAATTAGAGATATTTTAACACTATTTCGATAAAATCAAGCAAAAAAGATAGGATTGCCCACTTATGACACCTATAAAAATTGCTCACTCACCTGATGCTGACGATATCTTTATGTATTATGCAATTAAATTTGGTTGGATTTCAACTCCAGTTCCATTTGAAAATATTGCACTAGATATAGAGACGCTAAATGAATCAGCTATTGAAGGTATATATGATGTTACAGCGATCAGCTTTGCACTCTACCCTAAAATACGTGAAGATTTTGCACTTTTGCGTACAGCTGTAAGTTTTGGAGAGGGGTATGGACCAAAACTCATTAAAAAGAGAGATAAAAGGCTTCGTCGTAACTTTAAAGTAGCTCTCAGTGGTCGCTATACAACAAATGCTATGCTATTTAAAATCGCTTTTCCTGAAGCAAGAGTTATCTATAAAAACTTTCTAGATATAGAAAAAGCTGTTTTGGATGGAGAGGTTGATGCCGGAGTTTTAATTCATGAGAGTATCTTGGATTTTGATGAGAGTTTAGAGGTGGAGTGTGAAATATGGGATATATGGTTAGATTTAGCAAAAAAAGAGCTTCCTCTGCCTCTTGGAGGAATGGCTATGAGAAGATCTATTCCATTAACTCGTGCAATAGCCATTGAAAAGACACTTATAAAGGCTGTTGATATAGCAAATACTCATCGTGCAATGCTAGCAAAAATGCTTTTAGAGCGCAATCTTGTTCGTATTGATGCAGTAACATTAGATAGATATTTGGATCTTTATGCGAATGATAAATCTATTACAATGAATGATACTCAGCTTGAAGCACTTGATAGACTTTTTCAAATAGGATATGAGAATAACTTTTATGAGTATCCAATATGTGCTGAAGATTTTATGATTCCTCACGAATATATGGATAGTAGGGGGTAAATATGGAAGCAAAATTTGTTGCACTTGGAGTTGAGACTCTTAAGATAGCACTAACTCTTTCATTACCTATGTTGATAAGTGGATTGATTGCAGGTTTGGCTATTAGTATCTTTCAAGCAACTACTCAAATAAATGAGATGACACTAAGTTTTATTCCTAAAATTTTAATTGTTGCTACAGTGATGATTATGATAATGCCTTGGATGATGAATACAATGATAGATTTTACAATTAGGCTATTAAATATGATTAAGGATTTCCCTTTTTGAAAAAAAGATCTATTGATTTTTCAAAATTCTCAAGTATTAAAATAGGACCAGTAGTAGATGTTGCTATTATAGAGAGTGGTGATGAAATACCAAAAGATCATCAATTGATTGGTCGGGCAAACAATCTGCTTATTAGTCCAACTCCTCCAAAACTTATGATGCTTGGTAAAGATTTTGACTACATAAAGATTGAAGATGAATGCTTAATAATAGGAGCCGCAACACCTACAGGAAAGATTTTGTCATTCTGCAAAAGATTTGATATTGGTGGGTTTGAGTATGTAGCAAAACTCCCAGGTACACTTGGAGGGATGCTCGCTATGAATGCAGGTGTAAAGTCGTATGAAACATTTAATACTCTTTTAGAGGTTAAAACAGATATTGGTACTTTTGCAAAAGATGAGATTGAGCATGGATATCGTTATGCCAATCTACCTGGTATTGCACTAGAGGGTACTTTTAAGTTTGAAAAAGGATTTAATAAAAATCTTGCTGAAGAACTTTTACAGCTTAGAAAAAATCAACCACAGCTACCAAGTGCAGGTAGTGCTTTTAAAAATCCTCCAGGTGATTATGCAGGTCGTCTTATTGAAGCAGTTGGTCTAAAAGGAAAATCTATAGGTGGTATGGCATGGAGTGATATGCATGCAAACTTTTTAGTCAATTTGGGAGGAGGTAGGTATGAGGATGCTGTTGAGCTTATTGAGATTGCTAAGAGAAAAGTCTCTAAATATTTTAATATAAATCTTGAGTTAGAAATCGTAATAGTATAAATTTAATAATTTAGTAGCTTGATTGCTTAAAAAAAATGATATAATAACAGTAGTGAGAGAGTTGTCGGCTATTAGAAGAATTAATAGCTAAGATATGTTAAATAAACAGAGTTGGAGAATTCAAATGGTTGAAAAAATTGTGAAAAAAATAAAATCTCTTCCACCGTTACCTGAAAGTATTCAAAAGGTGAGAAAAATATGTAGTGATCCTGAAGGTACTTTAAAAGATTTGGTTCCTGTAATAAAAGAAGATCCAATGTTTACTGCTGATATATTAAAAGCTGCCAATTCACCACTATATGGTTTTAGTAAACAGATAACATCTATAGACCAAGCGGTGTCACTCTTTGGTATGGGTACAATTCAAGGATTTGCTGTTGCTTATGCAATGAGAAGAAGTTTTTCTGTTGACCTATCGATATATAATATTAACTCAAATGACTTAATTAAAGTCTCAAATATGCAGAATGCATTAGCAACAAATTGGGGAAAATTGCAAATATCAACCTATCAAGATGAATTGATAACACTCTCTTTGATTATGGAGCTAGGAAAGATGATATCGGCCAAGATAATTGAAGAAGAGGGTAAAAGTGAAGTATTTCAAAAAGCTATTTCAAAAGCGGAGACTTATGAAGATATATTAGCCACAGAGAAGAAGATTTTAACAATATCTAGTGAACAGATAAATGCTTTAGTATTTAAACATTGGAAGTTTAATGAGATAATGATTGAGATAATGCAATATATTATAAAACCTGAAAAAGCAAGCCCCCCTATAAAGAAACATACACAGATCTTAAGAGTAATTAAGGAGGCTATACCAATAACTTCTCCTCTTTGCGATAAAGCTGTTAATTTAGCATTACAAAAAGCTGAAGAGTATGAGCTTGGTTATCAACGATTTAATACTGAAATTGAAAGAATGACCTCTTTGCGCTCCGATGATGATTTCTTAATATATTAATATATTAAGAAATTGACTATTACCATAGAATCAAAGCTATGGTGGTAGTCAATATGATAGCAATAATATTAAAGATAAATCCAAATTTAGCCATTTGTTTAATTGTTAAGACTCTGCTACTCATTGCTATAGCATTTGGTGGTGTGGCAATTGGAAGCATAAATGCATAGCTAGCACAAATTGTAGCCACCATCAAGATCAAATAAGTATCAATATTTGAAACTTTTCCTAATGCATAAATTATTGGTAGTGCAATAGATGTAAGAGCTGTATTGCTAGTTATCTCTGTAGTAAATGTAATCAATGAAGCAACTATTAAAAGCAGTACAAATGGTGGCAGAGTTGTTAAACCTAAAAGTAGATCTGATATATCTTTTGCCAAACCAGTATTTGAAAATCCTGAAGCAATAGAGAATCCAGCGCCAAATAAGAAGATAATCTCATAGGGAATTTTTTTTGCATCTTCCCAGATTAGAAAACCTACTTTTGGCAAAAACATAGATAGTCCAAAGCTTAGCAATATTACTGACTCATTAAATTTAAAAAATGAGTTGACAAATAAGATAGCAACCAAAAGTAATAAGATATTTTTCAACCTTCTTTGATCTATATTTAGTGCAGTTGCTGATTCTGTTTTATTGATTTTGGTCTCTTTTAAGCCTAGTGACAATATTGTTGAAACAATAACCAGCATAATTCCTGCAAGAGGAAGAGTCTTTGCCATCCACTCTATAAATGATAGATTTTCTATATTATTATCTTGTAAAAAGCCCATCAAAATAAGATTTGGAGGTGTTCCAATAGGTGTAATAATTCCTCCAATACTAGCACCATACGCAATTGCAAGAACAAATCTAATTTTTAATTTATGATCATCGGTTAAGAAGAGTGCTATAGGCATTAATAGAAGAGCAGTTGTTGTATTTGACAAAAATGAGCTTAAAATAGCTGATGTAATAGATAGAGAGAATATTATTCCCCTATTAGTTTTTGGAAAGATGTTTAAAAGTTTATTTGCTATGATTTTATGCAATCCAATCTTTTCTACTGCTATTGCAAGTAGAAAACCTCCTAAAAATAGAAATATAATTGTTTTTGAATAGTTTGCAGAAACGGTTTTAGGATCCAATATTCCAAGCGTAGGGAAGAGTACAATAGGAAGAAGTGATACAACTCCTAATGGTAATGCTTCATTGGTCCATAATGTTACCAGTAGAGCAACTACAGCAATCAATTTTGACTGAATAGTATTGAAAACGAATCCACTTAAAAAATAGGCTAATAGCGCAATAGCAATAGAAAAAATAATGCCTTTTATCTCTTTAGTCATTGTGGTATCTCCCTTATTTTTCAGATATTTTATCTAAATTAGTTAATATTTCATCCATACTTTGGCGTAAATTTTTAATTTCCTCTGCAAGGTTTTCCATTTTTTTGGCATTCTCTACAATGATTTGAGAAGTTGAGTTTATCTGTTGGGTTACAGTTGTAATTACAATTGATGTTTCATCCAAACCTTTTTGAGACTTTTCAGCCAAATTTCTTACTTCATCGGCAACAACGGCAAAGCCTCTTCCATGCTCTCCTGCCCGTGCCGCCTCTATTGCGGCATTTAGTGCAAGCAAGTTTGTTTGATCTATGACGCCTTCAATAAATTCAAGGGTTTTAACTGTC
>CAZGCF010000034.1:0-9007 GCA_964524095.1 uncultured Campylobacterales bacterium
AGCTCCTGCTGTATAATCTTTATAGGCAATCATCTTTATTATTGTTACTTGTATATCACTCTCCGCTGCACAGGCACTTACCGCTCCTATCGTTGCAAAAGCTGCTATTGTGAGAAATAGTTTTTTCTTATCCATCTGTTATCCTTTTTTATGCTTTGATGTTGCAAGTATAACATAAAAAAAAGTATAGTGCTAAAACTTTATCGCTTTTTGGAGATTGTTATTTTTAATACAAAGTTAATTTTTCAACCTGTATATCAAGATTTATAGAATAGTTGAAACGAAAAATAAAAAAAGGATAGTTGAAATGGGACGTGACAATATTGATGAGTCAACATCTTTAGCAAAAAGGAATCTGTTAGAGCTACTATGTTTCAAGCTCTCAAAGAATGGGGTTATTTTTGCAATTAATGTTTTTAAAGTAAGAGAGACAGTTAAATTTACAGAGCTCACTGAATTGCCAAGTGTAGATGAAGCGATAGAGGGGTTGCTAATTTTAAGAGAAGAGATTATCCCTGTAGTTGATCTTAAAAAGTGGCTGTATGGAAGCAAAGATCCTATTGCAATAAAAGATGAAGGGATTGAACCGGAAGATAGTGAACGTCAAATTATAGTTTGCGAATTTAATCAAACAATAATAGGAATAAAAATCTATAAGGCTGAGTATATCATAAGAAAGAGTTGGAATGATATAATGGTTCCAATTGCAGAGAGTACAAGCGGTAGAAGAAAGATTAACAACTATACAAAAAATGATGCTGGTGAAATTGTTCATATAGTTGATGTTGAGCAGATGTTAAGCGATATATTCCCTGAATTAGAGAGAAAAATTGAGAGTGAAGCACAATATGTTCAATCATTTGATATAGATGAAGATAAGATCGTTTTAATTGCTGAAGACTCAAAAGTTGCATTAAAGTCACTGGTCAATGTTTTAAATAAACTGGGTGTTAAATCTCGTGCCTTTGAAAATGGACAGTTGTTACTTGATTATATTAAGGCAAGAGGTGATAATATAGACAATATTGGGCTTATTATAACTGACTTAGAGATGCCGGTTGCATCAGGTTTTACAGTAATTAAGACACTCAAAGAGAATCCAAAAACTGCTCATATACCTATAGTGGTTAACTCATCAATGTCTGGAAAATCGAATCAAGATATGGCAAGAGAGTTGAATGCAAATGGATTTATGCCAAAAACAAAACCTGAAGAGATTGCAGGGTTTGTTAAAGAGTTTTTAGGTAAGGAGTGTGATGAGTATAACGTGTAAATATCACGTTATACCATATTTTTTACTGATATAAATATCATAAAGGATAGGTATCAACAGTAAACTAAGAGTAGCAGAACTCAAGATTCCGCCGATCATTGGAGCGGCTATTCTTTGCATCACTTCACTACCTACACCGTGACTATACATAATCGGTAGCAAACCTGCCAATATTGCAGATAGAGTCATAAGTTTTGGGCGTACTCTCTGTACTGCACCTTCAAAGATAGCCATTTTAAGTAGCTCTCTATTCAGAACTCCATAACGCTCTTTTGTCTCTTCAACACTCTCTTGCAGATAGACAATCATCACAATGGCTGTTTCAGCGGCAATTCCAAGCAGTGCCAAAAAACCAACTATTACAGCAATACTCATATTGAAATTGAGCCAATCGATATAGATCAAACCTCCCAGCAGTGCAAAAGGGAGGGTGAAAAAGATAATGAGTGTCTCTGCAAGCTTTTTGAGAGCAAGAAAGATTAGTACCAAAATCACCAGTAGAACTGTTGGAGCTATCCAAGCGATCCTTTTTAAGGCATCATCTAAAAACTCCGATTCTCCTGCCCACTCTATGTAGTAACCGGTTGGTAACTCTAGATCTTTTAATACCTCTTTTGCTTTAGCTCTATATTCAGTAGCAGTTATGCCACTTTTTGGAGTGATATAGATAAAAGTAACTGGTTTGCCCATTTCAGTTTTGATGACTGAGCTACTCTCTTTGTACTCTATGAGTGCTAGAGTAGAGAGTGGTACAAATCCAAGTTCTGTTTTTACCTGAATATTGCGTATAGCTTCAATAGTATTACGATCCTCTTCTTCAAATCGAACAGCGATAGGGTAACGCTCTAAACCTTTTATCATTGTAGTTACCGGTTTACCGCCTATAGCTGATGAGGTAAGTGTCAAGATTTCATCTTTTGTAACGCCATATCGTGCTAATGCAGTTTCATTGATCTTTATATCTATGTAGTAGCCTGCATCGTTCTTGTCTGCAAAGACAGACATTGTCTCATCCAGTCTTCTTAATTTTTCCTCAATATTAGATCCGATAGTTTGCAAAGTTGTTAAATCGTCACCATACAGCTTTATGCCGAGTGGCGTTCGTATACCACTTAAAAGCATATCGATTCTTCCGCGTATTGGGTATGTCCAGGAGTTGACAAGACCTGGTATTTGCAAGGCATCTTCAAGCTCTTGTTGAAGTTTTTCGTAAGTCATACCTTCACGCCATTCACTTTGAGGTTTAAAAGTTATGATGGTTTCCAACATTCCAAGAGGTGCTGGGTCGGTTGCTGTATCGGCACGTCCACCTTTACCAAAGACTCTCTCTACTTCAGGAAAGCTTTTGATTATCTTATCTGTTTTTTGGGTAAGTGCTTTGCTAAGATCGACACTTATGCCGTAAGGGGTGACAGGCATATACATTAGTGTCTGCTCATTCAACATCGGCATAAACTCCCATTTAATCTTTTCATAAATAGGCACCATCCAAAGAAGCAGAGCAATAGCACCTGCTACTACTATATATTTTAGTTTTAGTGCAATGGTTAGAATCGGATGGTAGAGCCAGATAAAGAGACGTGTTATCGGATTTTTCTTCTCATCTGGAGTGTGACCGCGTAGAAACCAGACCATCAAAACAGGTACAATAGTAATGGCAAGTATTGCACCTGCTATCATTGCGAATGTTTTTGTAAATGCGAGTGGGGTAAAGAGTAATCCTTCCTGACCTGAAAGGGCAAAGATAGGTAAAAATGATACTACTACAAGCACTAAAGCAAAAAAGATGGGGCGACCAACCTTTTTGCAGGCTCTAATTATGATAGCTGATCTCTGCTTATTGTCAATACTTCCTCTCTTTTCTATCTCTTTGTGGGCATTTTCTATCATTACAATAGAGGCATCAACCATTGCTCCAATAGCAATGGCAATACCGCCAAGACTCATGATATTACTGCCGATACCAAACATCTTCATCAGCAAAAATGTCATACCAATTGTCAGTGGCAAGATGATAAGAACAATGAGTGAACTGCGTAGATGCAGTAAAAATAGAGCTATGACAACTAGAACGATTAGACTCTCTTCAAAGAGTCTCTTTTTAAGATTGTCTATCGCCTTTTCAATAAGTCCACTACGATCATAGGTTTCAACAATCTCAACATCTTTTGGCTTGATCTCTTTTAGCCTCTTTTTTACATCTTGGATGACACGGTAGGCTCCTTCTCCGTAACGAACCATTACAATGCCGCCAACCACTTCACCCTCTCCGTTAAGATCGGCAATACCTCGACGCGGTGCCGGAACAACTTCTACTCTTGCAATATCGCCAATAGTTATAGGCACACCATCACGCATAGTAATTTCAAGATTTCTAATATCATCAAGATTTTTAAGATAGCCACGAGCTTGAACCATCCACTCATAGCCGTTTTGGATGAGAATACGTCCGCCTGTATCGTTGTTGTTTGCTTTTAGTGTATGAACAATGTCGTTTATAGAGAGGTTGTAACGTACTAAAGCATCGTTGCTTACAGTTACCTGCCACGTTGGTACAAAGCCGCCAATAGTTGCAACATCGCTTACTCCATCGACACTCATCAGGGCATATTTGATGGTGTAGTCTTGCAGGGTACGCAGTTGGGCTAAATTTTTACTCTTAGAGACCAGTGCATACTCATAGATCCAGCCAACACCGGATGCATCTGGTCCAAGCGAAACTTCCACGCCTTGTGGCAGGGTACTTTGGATTGCTGATAACTGTTCAAGAACACGGCTTCTTCCCCAGTATAGATCGGTACCATCTTTAAAGATTATATAAATCAGAGCATTCTCATAGGTTGAAAAACCGCGTACCGTTTCGATGTTTGCAATGCTAAGAAACTTTGTAATCAGTGGATAGGTGGCTTGATCTTCAATAATATTTGGGCTTTGACCACGCCACTTTACCTGTACGATCACTTGTGGTGGTGAGAGATCAGGCAGGGCATCAAGCGGTGTATTGCGAATAGCCCATATAGAGCCTATTACAATAAAAAGCGTCGCCATCAAAACAAGAAAACGGTTTTTGACACTAAAATCTATAATCTTTTCAATCATTGTTTCTATCCAATTATTTTTTTATGATATAATTTCATGTGTAGCAATAAAGCTTTCCTTATTTGTTCTTGGGCTGGTAAAGTGGCTGAGGGTTAAACCCTCAGCTTTTTTTTTGCCAGTCCAATAACAAATAAGGAGGGCTTATGCTAAGGCTACTTATTTTATTGCTACTTTTAATGATTTTTGCACAAAATCTACATTAGCTTTAGCAGCCGGGCTTTTGCCCGGTAGCCCTCCTTTAGAATAGTCCATTAATCTGCGCATCGCTGTCGATCAGAAACAGGGCATTATTTACCACTTCATCTCCCTCTTTTACTCCTGAAAGAATCGCATAGCGCTCATTGTCAATAGGTTTGATCGAAACAGCTACAGGTTCATACTCCCCCTCAAACTCACCGGCTCTAAATAGATACCATTGACCCATTTTTCGTATTACAGCACTTCTTGGTAGAGTTAACATAGTTTTAGGCTCACCTTTAGCCCAAAGCGAAACAAACATACCGGGAAAGAGCTTTCTATCTATATTTTTTATACTTAAACGCAGTGTTGCAAGGGCATTTTTAGGATCAATTAGTGGGTAAAGAGTTGGGTGGTCTGCTGTAAAGATCCCTTTTACTGCTTTGGTTGTGAAATAGAATCTTTTTGCTTTTAAAATATCTGCTATGTCAGGTTCACTGACTTTGGCTTCAATCCATAAATTATCTAAATTTACAATTTGAAACATAGTAGATTTTGAATTAAATGAACTCCCTTCAAATACCTCTTTTTTAAACAGATAGCCGCTTTTTGGAGCAAAAATTGTGGTATATGGATCGACTCTTCTATTTTTAGCATATTTGTTAATCTCTCTATCCTCTATTCCAAGTAGTTGTAGTTTACGTTTAGCACTCTCAACCATCCCTCTATCGTTACGTTTTTTTGAAAACTCAAGAGCATTTATATACTCCTCTTTAGCTTTGAAGATCTCTGGTGAGTAAACCTTTGCCAAAGGTTCACCTCTTTTTACAAAGCTATAGGTTTCATTTTTATATAGCTTTACAATATATCCGTTAAATCTTGGAACAATATCGATAACATTTTTCTCATCCACCTTTAATAGACCATAAAACTTCTTTTTAAAAGAGGTGGTCTCTCTCTTTACTTTTACTGTCTGTACATTAAATAGCTGTTCTACACTTGATTGCTCTGCAAAAAGTAGTATTGGAAGTAGAATGATCCATAACTTTTTCATTTTAACTCTCCCAAAATGGCATCTATTTGTGCTTTTGTTTTATGAAAGTTGGCTCTAGCTTTAATAGATTCTGCCTCCAATAAAATCTTTTGTTCGATTAGATCCATAAATTTAAAAAGATCTCCCCCTGTTGATATGTTGGCTTGAATAAGATCAAACATATGCTCAATTATTGGAAGACTCTCATCTCTGACAATATGCAAAACCTCCAACTCTTTTTTAGCTTTGGCATATAGCTTTTTTAGATTTGCCTCCAAACGACTCTTTGTCTCTGTTACCATAAACTCTTTTGAGAGAAGTTTGGTACGCTGTTCCTCTATTTTGATCTTTTCAGTGCCATATATTGGCAAAGCAAAACTCAACCCAACAGAGAGGAAGTCTTCAAACTCTTGACGGTGGTTGTAACCAATGCGAATAGTAGGATCGCTTACTCTATTTAGTTGCGATAGCAAAAGAGTACTTCTCTCAACCTTGCTGTCAGCCTCTTTAACTTTTAAAGCTGGAGCATTTTTAAGCTTTTCTTTCAACACCTCTAATGGTAGAAGAGTCTCTTTGGGTAGATCTACTTTTATACTTTTAATATCTTGAAAACTTAAGTAGCTAAGCAGAGCAATTATCTCATCTCTTTTTGATTTGAGATTGCTCAACTCTCTTTTTAGTCGTGATCTAACAAGCTCTGCTGACATAAGCCCCATATGGAAATTTTCTGTTCTACTTCCGGCAGTGTAGCTTTGAAAGATTTTGATATTTTGATTCTGTTTTTCTATATCTCTTTGAGTCAGTTTGATCAACTCTTCAACTTCCCATAGTTGGTAAGCAGTTATCTTTATTTTAGATACAAGTTCAGCTTTTGCCTCTTTAAGGCTCATTGATAGAAGCCTTTTTTTAGCCTTCTCTATCTTATCTCTTGCATCGATTTTGCCAAACCAAGGGATCTTTTGAGATAGAGTTATAGCTTCTGTTTGCATAGGTTCAAGTGATCTCTTAGTTATATGATCAATGCGAATATCGTTTATAGATATATCTAAAATTGGGTTGTCAAAGTTTTTTGATCTTATTTGTGCATACTCTGCAGTAGCGATCCTAGCCTTGATACTCTCAAGAGTAGGATGTTTTGCAAGAGCTATTTTAATTACTCTATTTAGCTCTACTGCTTGTAAGTTTAAGATAAAGATTAATAACAGCGGTAAGTATCTCATAGGTTTCTCTACAAGTTAACAGAGCTTTTTAAGCGATACTTTTTGCCATCTTTAGTTGTGACAAAGATATGCACTTGCCAAGTTCCTCCCATAGATGCATTAAAAAGAGCTTCATAAACGCCATCTCCTAAAGGTTTGGCTTCTGTTTTATACTCCATATATGGCATACCAGGCATTGCAGGCATAAAGAATTTGATAGTCACATCAGCAGATTTAATAGGGTTTGATCTTTTAAAAAGATGGAGTTTGATCCTATTCATTCCAGTAGTCAACGGTTTTTCAGAGACCATCTCAACTTTAATATTGCGATATTTGATCACCTTTTCAAATGCTGATGCTTGAAGCGATGTAAATGTAAACAAGATGCTTGTAATAAGTGTTAAGAGTCTCATATCTGCTCCTTTTAGGGTAATTTTTGGTGGGTGATTATAGTTTTGCATTGTGCAAAGAGTGTGCAATCTCTTTATGCTACAATCTTGAGCAAAATGAGAGTAGGAGTGAAAGGGATGAATATACTATTGCTTGAAGATGATATGATGTTGGCAGAGCTTATAAAAGAGCATCTACAAGAGCAGGGGAGTATTGTAGATCACTTTATAGATGGAGAGAGTGCAGAAGATGCAATCTTAAGTAAAAAGTATGATCTATTACTCTTAGATGTAAATGTTCCCGGTATTAATGGTTTTGAACTTCTTAAATCTATGCGAGATAGAAAAGATATGACACCGGCTATTATGATCACCTCAAGAAATAGCAGTTTAGATGTAAAAGAGGGGTTTGAGTATGGGTGCGATGACTATATTAAAAAGCCGTTTGAGTTTGAAGAGTTGGATGCTAGAATAGATCATATTGTTAGAATCTTTAGAATAGGAGATGATGAAGTTATAGAGATTGCTGAAAATATACTCTTCTATCCTGCTCTTCATAAATTGGAGGTTCTATCTGAACCTGTTGCTTTGACTCCTAAAGCATCTGAAATTCTTCACTATCTATACAAAAATAGAGGTCGAATTGTATCTCGTGAAGAGTTGACTCAAAATTTATGGGTATATGATGAGATCCCTACAGATGCAACAATTAGAAGTTATATAAAGATACTTCGCAAAATTATCTCAAATATCATTACAGAAAGAGGGGTGGGGAATGGATTTAAGCACCTCTGAAAAGAGTTCGCTCTTTCGTTTTATGGCGATCTATTTGGGTGCCGGTTTTATTGTAGTTACTGCATTTTCGACTCTCTTTTATAGAATTGAGTTTGAATCGATTAAAGATAGTAGTTTGTCAAAAGCGCGTATGTTTGCTATGGATATATCTGCGGTAGCAATAGATGCACAGATGAGAGGTTTGAAGTTTGAGATACCAAAGAGTGAGGATTATGAGTATCTTCTACTTAAACAAAATAGAGAGATAGTTGCTGGAGATATTGAAGATAGAGTAGATATAAGCAAAGATGAGTATGTCAAAGATGGTTGTGCTTACTATATAGATAGAAGTGTACGTGGACATATGGGAATCGATTTTGTTGTAGTGCGTGATTGCACTCTTCAACAAAAGATTGAGCAGAGTAGAAAGAGAGTAATTGTTATCGCTATCATTGCGTATGGCTTTTTGATACTTGTAGGTTGGTATTTAGGGCGACTCTTTCTTAAACCTATGCGCGAAAAGATCGATTTGATGGATAGATTCATAAAAGATAGCACCCATGAGCTTAATACACCAGTTACAACAATGCTTCTTGCTCTCCATAAGATAGATAAGAAAGGGTGTAAGCCAGTATATTTGAGATCATTGCAGATGAGTGTTCGTCTCATTGGAAGGGTCTATGAAGATTTGAGCTTTTTAATGCTTAAATCTCAAGTTAGAGACCATACACAAATTAGATCTGTAAATGTAGCAAAAAAGGTAGAAGAGGCTATAGAGTTCTTCTCTATTCTATCAGAGAATAGAAGACTTGAGATTATTCATAGTATAGAACCTTGTACTATAAAAGCCGATCCGCACCATATTGAGCTTTTGATCAAAAATATTATTGACAACTCTATAAAATATACAAATCCTGGAGGAAAAATAGAGATAACTCTTAAAGATTGTGAATTGATAGTTTCAGATACAGGTATTGGTATATCAAAAGAGAAGCTTTCAGCTATTTTTGATAGATTTCATAGAGAAAATAGTGTTACAGGCGGTTTTGGGATTGGGTTAGAT
>CAZGCF010000035.1:0-8893 GCA_964524095.1 uncultured Campylobacterales bacterium
AACTTGAATTACCGTGTATCAAGTCTGTTTTTATTGACATTTACTAAAAAAAGATGTACTATTATTCATCTTTTTGAGTTATCTACACCATTTTCATACAACTCTTTTAACATTGCAACTAAATCTGTATCGTAAAAATCTGGTTTTACTGTAGCTTCTCTAGCCAAATCGACACTATCATTCATTAGAAAAATTCTTACTTCAGAACCCTTCTCTTTCAATCTCTTTGCCAATCTTAACCCATTCCACGTCACATCGCTACCATCATATGGCTGATGGTTAAATACTATTAGAACCTTCATTTAATGACTCTCCTTTAAAATAGATTTGATCTCAACCCAACTACTCTCTAACTGCTTGGAAATAGCACTATCAGGATCAAACTCAACAATCGGTTTTGCTACTGCCATAGCTTTTGTAAAAGTCTCATCATATGGCAATTTCCCTACAACCTTTACACCTTCATTCTCCAAAAACTCTTCAATCTCTTGACTCATCTCACTGTTTAAATCGAACTTATTAATGATGCAAACCGCTTTTAAGTTGAAAGTTTTAAGCAGATTATAGACTCTTTTTAGATCGTGTAGTCCTGAAACTGTAGCCTCTGTTACTAAAACCACCAAATTTGCACCACTTAAAGATGAGATGACAGGACAACCGATCCCCGGACTACCATCGGTTATGACATACTCTTTATCCTCTTTTAATGCCAATATTTTTGCTTCCTGCTTTACCTTTGCTACAAGTTTTCCAGAATTCTCTGCTCCAAATCCAAGTTTGGCGTGAACCATTTTTGAGCCTGTCTTAATGTTGGATCGAAACAGAAGACCAGCCTTTTGAGGTATCATAGATATTGATTTGGTTGGACATATCCGACTACAGTACCAACACCCCTCACACGATATGGGATCAACTCTATGTTGATCATCAACAACCTTAATGGCATCAAATCGGCACACATCAAAGCAGTCACCACAATTGGTACAACTCTTCTCATCAATAAGAGCAGTTTCACCACTATAAAAATCTTCACTTGTATTAAAGTCGGCACCAAGAAGAAGGTGCATATTTGCCGCATCTACGTCACAATCGCTTATAATGGCATTAGAGCCTTCTAAAACTGCAAACGATGCACTTATGGAGGTCTTTCCTGTTCCTCCTTTACCCGAAACAACAACTATCTCTCTCATTTTAAACTTCCTATAAAGTTTGCAATCTCTTCAAGCGACCTCTTAAAATGCTCTACCCTTGTATAGATCATCTCACCTTTTGAGTAACACTTTGCGATCTCTTTATCGTTATGGATCTTTGCTATGATCTCTATGCCCTCTTTTTTACAGTACTCTTCTACGCCATTGTCACCTATTCCGTAACGATTTATGACAACCCCAAACTTTTGGTTTAATACTCTCATAGTCTCTACAGCTAACTCCAAATCATTTAAACCAAATGGTGTTGACTCTGTAACCAAAATTACAAAATCGCTATCTTTACTCGCTTCAATTACAGGACAGCTTGTACCAGGAGGTGCATCTAAAAGTTTCAAATAGTCAGGGTAAGATTCATCAACATAGTCGATAGTTTGAGCTATAAGTGGTACTGCCATCTCCTGCCCTAAATCCAGCCTTCCTTCAACCAAATTGAAGTAACTTGTATTGAACTCACATATTTCACCAATTCTCACTTCCATCATTGGTAAAGAGTTGGTAGGACATAGCTCACTGCAAGCATAACAGCTATGACACAACTGTGGATATACCATTATCTCTTCCGGCAGTGCTACTATTGCATTAAAACGGCAAACATCAGCACACTCTCCACATAGAGTACAATCTGAACTCTCCCATTTTGGAACAGACTTTTTAGCTATCTTTGCTCTGGTTAAAGCAGTATTTAAAAAGAGGGCTGAGTTTGGCTCTTCAACATCCAGATCAACCAAAACTACCTTCTCTTTTCGTTGAGCCAAAAAAGCAGATAGATTTGTAGAGAGAGTTGTCTTTCCCGTACCGCCTTTTCCACTGGCAATAGTAATTTTCATAAAATACCCTTATTAACAACAAATCAGATTATTAAATTTTGCTTTATTTTAACTCTTTTTAAAAATAGTTTTATACAATACTAAATGTAAGTATCTAGAACAAAATAAGCAAAATAGTACACCGATTTTTAGTAAATGTCAATAAAAAAGAGCTTTTATTTAATGAGAATATGTGCAGTTAATTGCTCCAATATTCTAAACATATTCCCATAATCCAAGAGACTCTATTGCTAACTTTAAAACTATATCCTCTTCTCAAAAACTCTTAACTGTTTCTCTTTCTCTACATAGTCACTCATATACTTTTTAACCAACTTCCAAAACTCTTTGGAGTGGTTTTTGTAGGCTATATGAGCAAGTTCATGAACAACGACATATTCGATCAATGAAGATGAGAGTTTCATCACTTCCGGATTAAAGGTTATTCGATCTCTTTGGGAACAACTGCCCCATTTTGTCTTACTTTTTCTAAACCCTACATATTCAGGGTATAGTTTCATAATATCACTAAACTTTTTAACCAGCTTGGTAATCTTCTCTTCAGCTTTTTGTTTGTAAAACCTATCTATCGCTTCATTGAGCTCTATTTGATTGTAGTGCTTTGGAGTATAGATTTTAAATTTAGAGTGAATAAAAGTCACCTCTATATCTTTGCGATTCTGCCGGATTATCTCCACATAGTAACTCTTTCCAAGATAGAAGAGTCGTGACCCTGTAACAATTTCACCATGTTCAACTTCACAGCCAACCTCTTCAAGCTTTTGAACAATCCATTTGGCTTTTGATTGAACCATCAAAGCTATCTCATCATCTAAAATTCCCTCAGGAGCTTTTACCACTACACCATTATCTCTATCAACAGTTATGTATGTATTTTTTGCTTTTTTACTTCTTGTAATTTTAAACTCTATCGTTTCTGTTCCGTACTCTACTCTCATTGATTCTCTAAAATATCTAAGATTGTTATAGGAAGCGTTTTTAAAGTCTCTTTATCGATATTTTCACTCCTTAGCAGTGACTTGATATTTTTACGAATCTCTTTTTTAATGTCATCATGATCTCTCCAATCCTTCTTCTTCAAATAGATACCTATCCTATCAAATAGAGTAAGCGTAAAATCTTTTGGACTCTCAACAACTTTCTCTAAACTCTTATAGACTGGAAACTCTTCAGATGAACGAAGCCCTAAACGCTTCCACTCCTCTTTTAAAGTTTGAATATCTTCCATAATTTTATCAAACTCCAAAAAGAGTTGCGCCTGACTCATTCGCTCCTCTTCTCTTGCTTTAATAAGCTCTTCAAGCCTTTTTGCAATATCTTGATAAAATTCAGGATTCTCTTTTTTATTTGCCTGAATTGTCTTTTTAATACGGTTTTTTATAATCAACTCTTTCGTTTTACCACTCTTGTTTGCAAGCTCCTCTTCAAACCGTTTTGAGTCAGTTATATCAATAGCCTCATCAAGCAGATAGTGGACTCCTTCAGCTCTTAAGTGTTCATCGATAATCTTTTGAATCTTCTTACTCTCCTCTTTGGTTACAAAAAGCTTTTCAGGTGCATGCGTATGGATAGCTTCAAGCTTAATAGCATTAAAAAGTTTCAAATCATACTCATACGCTACAGCAAATGGATCGGGAAGTACCATATCCATAGATTTGTTAAAGAGTTTTAGAAGCTCAATAAACCTATCTCGCAAATTTTCAGGCTCTAAGTATAAAACAGAAGCCTCTACATACTTATCTCTATTTTTAAAGCGATCAATCTTTATATCTCTAAAGAAAGCTACCATTTTAGCGTGCCTATTTTCTAAAATGGTCTTTTCCTGCTCTATGTTTGTCATAACATCACTGACTTCCAAATCATCGCTAAATATTCTAATCGCTTCAGCCAAATACTCAGTAATTCCGGCATAATCAACAATAAGCCCATACTCTTTACCATTTGCCGTTCTATTGACCCTTGAAATCGCTTGAAGAAGGTTATGCTCTTTTAAAATTTTATCTATATACATACATTGAACAATCGGAGCATCATAACCGGTTAACAGCATATCGCTTACTATCAAGATAGCGGTATTGTCATACTGCTGTTTGCCACTAAGGGATTTGTCAGACTCATCACCAAAAGGAAGTTTGAAGTTCTCTATCGTCTCTTTAATTTTATCTTCTGGAGTTGCCAAATCTATAAACTCTTGTGGGTCTTTTTTATGGTTAAAACTCATAACCACTTTAGACTCAAACGGATTTAACCCCTGCTCTTTAAGCTGTAAAAATGCCTTTTGGTATGCAATCGCTTGTGTGCGATTATGACAAACAAGCATCGCTTTAAAACCATTGGGATAGATCTTCTCTTTATAGTGTCTAATAATATCTTTAGCGATCTCTTCAACCCTTCTTCTTGCCGTCATAAAGGTATCTAAACTTGATCCTTTTCGTGTAAGATATTCGATTTTTTGGTCACTGACTCCCTCAAAAACAGCACCAAACTCTCTATTCATAAGCTCTTTTTCTATGAAAAACTTTGGCATGCCTGTTTGGTACTTGATCGCCAAAGTGTTACCATCTTCAACCGACTCTTTTATGGTGTATTTGTCTATATAGTCCCCGCCATAGAACTCTCTTAAAGTTGATTTACTCTCTTTGTCTATCGGCGTACCAGTAAAAGCGATGAATTTCGCATTTGGAAGAGATGCTCTCATATACCCAGCAATCATTCCCCCTTGTGTTCTGTGTGCCTCATCAACCAAAACAAAGATATTCTCTTTCTCGCTTAAAACCTCAACATCTTTTGGATCAACTCTCTCTTCAGCCCTCTCTTGAAACTTATGAATTGTTGTCATAACGGTTTTGCCGTAATTATCTCTAAGCTCCTCTTTAAGATGGGCAATACTTACAGCCTGTTTGGTGTTAGGAAAGCCTGCTCGTCTAAATGTTGAGCTTATCTGATTATCCAAATCTACCCTATCAGTCACAACCAAAATCGTTGGGTTATCAAACCCACTCTCTTCTCGTCGAAGTTTTATAGCAAGATAGACCATAGAGATCGACTTACCGCTCCCTGTTGTATGCCAGACAACACCACCTTTCTGTTCTGTTTTTAGTTTATGGAGTATTTTATTAACCGCTCTAAGTTGTTGATAGCGAGGTAGTTTCTTAATCGTTCGCCCTTGATCAACCTCAAAGATTGTGAAGTTTCTTATGATGTCTAGTAAAACACCCTTTTGAAAAAGTGAGTAGATGAGTATATCTTGAGCCGTTGGCACTCTGTCAACGAACTTGCTTATGGTTTCAGTGGAGTCTGCTTTAAACTTTGAGTAGTGTTGATAAGATGCCCCAATCGTTCCATAAAGGGCTTGAGCCTTATTGATTCCTACGCATATTTGATTATAGTAAAAAAGTTTAGGCGAGTTGTTTTGATAATACTCTAAATCGCTTATAGCTTCCGATATATGCACTTTTGGAGATTTTGCCTCTATCACAGCAAGAGGCAGACCATTCACATAGACCACTATATCAGGAATCGAGTTGTTGCCTACCCCTTTATATTTCATCTGATTGACAACCAAAAAATCATTATTCTCTATATTGTCATAATCAATGACAAAGACAGGTTGCGGGTGAGAATCGGGGGTTGGTTTTTCAGTGATAGAATCTTTTTTTGTTATGAGTTCAAAGAGTGCTTGATTGGCTTCCATAAGTGAAGAGGCTTGAATGTTTTTGAGCCGACGAACCACCTTTTCTAAACTGTTACCGCCAAGCCAAGGGTTTATCTTTGTAAGTGATGCTCTTAATCTATCTTCTAAAATCACTTCACTAATAGAGCTTCGAGGATCATCTTTCGCCCCATCAAAATAGTCATAACCCAACTTTTGAAATAGCTCAATTGCCGGCAGTTCGCTTTGTAAATATTCGGGTCTGTTTTGGCTCATGATTCCTACTTATGTTGAAGTTTTGCCATTTTTTCGACATATTAAAATGATATGTCGAATTTTTTGGCTTTTTTCGACATATTAAAATATATGTCGAATTTTTACATTTTTTACAACATTCCTTTTTTTAACAAATCAAACAGTTTTACATTGACATAAAAAACTGTTCTACCAAGTTTGACTGGCTTTAAAATACCTATTTTTGCAATCGATTTTAAATGCTTACTTGCAGTTTCTCTATGCACTCCAAGATGCTCTACTAACATATCTATCTTTGTATATGGGTGAATAAACAGCACTTCTAAAAGGTCTTTAGAGTATATCTTTGGAAGTTCATTTTTTAACTTCACTTTTGTGCTATCCATAAGCTCTTTAATATCATTAATAAGCTCTGTCTGTTTGGTAGCTGTTTGCTCGACCCCTTCAAGCATGTAAAGGATCCACTCTTCCCAAGCCTCTTTTTCTCTAACCTCTTGAAGCAATCTATAGTAATCAGACTTATATTTTATAATGTAACTACTCAAATACAATATAGGCAAATCAAGCAGACCATTTAAAACAAGGTATAAAATATTTATAATCCTTCCAGTTCTGCCATTACCATCATAAAATGGATGGATCGACTCAAACTGATAATGGATAATTGCCATTTTTATAAGTGGATCAACTTCGTCATTAGTATTGATATACTGCTCAAGATTATCAAGAAGGTCTCTAATGGTTGACTCTTCTTGCGGAGGTGTGTGAATGACTTCACCAGTTGCTTGATTTTTTAGTACAGTTCCCGATTGTTTTCTAGTCCCTGCAACATTCCCCTCTAACTCCTGCTGAATTTCAACAATATGACGCGTTAAAAGCAAAGAGTGTTCTTTGACCAGTTCAAACCCTTTAAGCAATGCTCTTCTGTAATTTTGCACCTCTTTAGCCGCCTGAGAAATATTTGATATATCTAAACTTGATTGGTAGAGTTCATCATGTGTGGTTATGATATTTTCAATCTCAGAGCTATCTTTTGCTTCTTGAAGTATTAAAGAGTTGATCAAAATCTCTTGATTTGGAATAATCTTTGCAACACCATTAAGCTTTGCCAATGCACGGTTTGCTGATATAGATTTTTTTAGAATTCTCTTGGTTTCTATGTCTATGTTTAGTGGGAGTTTTTTGGGTATGAATTCGTTCATATTTTAACTTTCTCTGCTTTTTTGTGGGACTAAAGTCCCATCCCCAAATTCATGAGTCAAGACTTCAGTCCCCATATTCGGGGTCGGGACTTCAGTCCCAAATATCCTCACATTCGGGGTCGGGACTTCAGTCCCGCAATTTAAGAATTTTACAATACAAAAACTTCTTTGTGTAAAAAGCCAACTATTCATAAATTCCATAAAACCTATCCAGCCCTAATCCAACCTTTAAAGGATTATTTCTAATATACTCATAAGTAATCCAAAAATGATTTTCATCTCTTATGCCCTTATCAAAATATCCACTTTCCCAAAATTTACCACTCTTATTTAAAATCTTATTAATGCTATTTGCACTACTCCCTTTTAATATTTTAACTATTTTTTTAAGTTCATCTTTTTGTTTAAACAAAAGATGGACATGATTTGACATGATACAAAATGCAACCATATCATATAATTTGCCATCAAAAGAGAGGAAAAACTTTTTAAGATATTCCAAAACTTCACCATTTAAATAAGAACCTTTTTTTGAACTATCTAAATATTTATCTATTTTATACTGTTTAATTTTTGTATCTATATCTTCATTTTGTAAATTTTTTAAAAACTGATCAATGCTCTCATAAGTTCTAAAAGTAACAAATTGATAACCATTTATAGTATCAATATGTGGTAAATTATTAAACTTTTTTTTGCTTTTTTGTGGGACTGAAGTCCCATCCCCTTGACTACTTCTATTAATGTCATTGATACTTTTTTCAATCTTCGGGGTTTGGACTTTAGTCCAACTGTTGCTTTTCTCAATCTTCGGGGTTTGGACTTTAGTCCAACTATTCAAACTTTTTCTGCTCATTTGTGGGACTGAAGTCCCATCCCCTAAAGTTGTCATTTTACCCTCACTTCTCCAGTTAGTAGTTTTTGCATTAAACCTTTTTTTAGTTCTTCAAAAGCTTCTTTTTTGGCTTTTAGGTTTTCGATTTTTTGGTCAACTGTTGAAAGGATTTCTGCTATTTGTTTTTGCTCTTCGAGAGGTGGAACTAATACTTTTATATTATGAATATTTGAAACACTAAGACTAGGTACTCCTGAAGCTTCATTATATCTTTTCCAATCTATTGTTAAAAATAAATAATAAACAAATAATGGAATATTTCCAAGTTTTATATCTGAATAAAAAAGAGTATCAACAGTCCAGAATGGTTTATCAATATACTGAGGCTTATCTATAGTCCCTTTTCTACCTATTAATACAGAAGGCTTGTTGTAAAGATATTTATTTGCATATCCTATCAAACCACCAGTACCAAGTATTGGATATTTACCATTAGAATCTTCAACTTCTTTTTGGTTTTTACCATATTTAATAGTTAAAATATCTGAAATTTTTTTAACTTCCCACGCAACAGGAATCCTACCAATCTCACTATCTTTAAACTCACTATGCCCGATACCTTGGGTTAAAAGCTTTTGCATTAACCCTTTTTTGAGAGTTTCAGTCTCCTCTATCTGCTTATCAACAAAATCGATTTTTTGATCGACTGTACTAAGAATTTCAGCTATTTTCTTTTGTTCTTCAAGGGGTGGAAGGGGAATTTTTAATTTTGAATACTCTGATATCCAATATCTTTTATGTGTAGTTGGAATAAAAGTTATCATTTGCATGTATTCATAATATTATTTTGTAGGTTTATATTTTGAATAATTTCCTTTAATGATTTAGAAAAATCAAAAATAAGCAAATCT
>CAZGCF010000036.1:0-8864 GCA_964524095.1 uncultured Campylobacterales bacterium
GGTCAATTGATAGAGTGGATAAAGAGTCATTTAGATGAACCTGAACTTATTTTAGAGATAGATGATGAAGATGATGCATTGGAAAATCTCATTTCCCGTTTTGATGAAAGCGGTACTCTCAAAGAGGAAGAGAACCTTAATGAAATAGGCGTTGCTATCATAGGACGTACCAATGTTGGAAAAAGCTCTCTTCTTAACGCACTATTAGGAAGCGAACGTGCCGTTGTAAGTGATGTTGCAGGAACTACAATAGATCCTGTTGATGAAAAGATCATAGTAAAAGATAAAACAGTTACTTTTATAGATACTGCCGGTCTGCGTCGTCGTGGAAAAATTCAAGGTATTGAGCGGTATGCATTGGGTCGTACAAGAGAGATGCTTGAAAAAGCAGATATTGCTCTGCTTGTATTAGATGCAAGTGCACCTTTAAGTGAACTTGATGAAAAGATTGCAGGACTTGTAGATGAGTATAAACTTGGCTGTATAATTGTTCTAAATAAGTGGGATGAAGCTTTAGGAACTTATGATGAAATTGTAGATGAGCTGCGCTACCGATTTAAGTTCCTTAGTTGGGCACCAGTTATAACTGTATCGGCAAAATCGAAAAAGAGAGTACATAAAATCACCGATATGCTTTTAAAAGTTTACGAAAACTATACTCGTCACATTCCTACACGAGAGCTTAATGATGTAATCAAAAATGCTACAATCAAACACCATATTCCAAGTTTTAAAGGAAAAGCTGTAAATATTCTTTTTGCATCACAATATGAGATAAAACCACCTAAAATAGCCCTGATATCAAACAGACCAAAAGGTATTCACTTTAGCTATATACGATACTTAAGCAACCAAATAAGAGAAAATTTTGATTTGCAAGGTTCACCTCTAATTCTTATTCCAAAAAAACGTGGAGAGAGGGAAGAAGAGAGTAACATAAGTTAAAACTGTTGAACTTTTACGTAAAGTTCAACATTAACTTTTTAAGAAGAGGTAGTTCACTCTCTTGACCTGTTAAAACATAATGAAGTTCATAAATATTCTCCATGATGTATTCAACATCTTCAAAAGCTTTTTTTGTACCAGCTATTAATACCTCATCTCCAATTTTTATTGGGATATCTGGTTCAGGAAGCAAAATCTCATCTTCTCCTCTTCTTATATATAAAACTAATATATTATTTTTCTTTGTATAATCATCCCTACTTCTATATAAAACAGAGTATGGAATCTCCTCCTCTTCTCTTAAACGTTTAACAAGTGCATAGGCATGATTCTCATCTATAACAGTTTCCATAGTTTCTGGATTGTTATTTATATGCTCTTTTAAAAGAGCAATAACCCGTTTTCCCCACTCTTCGCCTCTATAACTCATTAAACGAATAAATCTGTCAGCTAAAGGTCTTGCTATAATATTGTATGTCTTTTTAACCATCAATGTCTCTATCATAATTACACGATTTATTTTAGCGGCTTTAAAAACAATATTATCATTTAAACGATTCTCACGTGCAATAGTATATATATTTGGATTGATTCTCTTTGCCGCCATAATAATTGAAAGATTTAGCAAATCATCTTTTGTAGCAGCAATTATACATGAAGCTTGTTGTACATCAGCCTTTAATAAGATTTTTTTATCATCTGCATCGCCAATAATAACTTTCTCTCCTCGTTTGGCTTTTGCAGCCTTCTTAGGACTAGCTTCAATAAAGATATAATCAATACCAGCACGTTTCAATCCAATCTCAAGTGCTGTTCCCATCCTTCCATAACCGCAGACAATATATTTTCCACTTTTTGGAAGGCGATCTTTTCTTCTAAGAACCAATGGATCACCATACAACCACTGTTCAAGCATTAGTAAAGAAGGAGACTTTAATGCTAAATAGATTCTTTTTGCAACAATTTTAAAAGGATTCTCAACAATATCAGCACCTATTGTTTTAAGGTTTTGTGCATACTCCTCTTCTGTAGCCTCAACAATCACTGTTACATGCTTATTCATCAACTTTGCAGAGAGTGCAACTTGAAGATTCATTGCATCATTATTAAAAAGAGATACAACAGCTTTGCAATTATGTTTATGAATGCCTGCTATTCTAAAAACTTCTGGATCTTCTATATCTCCAACAAGTGCAGGTACTTCAATAGCATAATTTTGCAAAGATAGCATCTTTATCTTCTCTTCATTCTTTTCAATTACAACACTTCTAATGCCATCATCAGTTAATTTATCAATAATGGCTTTTGTCATAGAGTTATAACCAACAAAAATGATAAACGGCTCCTCCATCTTTCTTATTTTTCGCTGAAATTGAGCTAAAGCTATCTGAGCCGCCAATACTCTATCTTGAACTAATGAGACAATTGAGCCTATAGCATAAAACCATCCTACAACAGTTAAATAGATACAAAACCCTACCCACAGCCGTTGAGGATATGTAAAATCATATGGTGACTCTCCAAATCCAATGGTTGTTGCCATATAAGAGACAAAATAAAAGGCATCAAAGAAACTTAAATGGTATGTATTACCCTGATCATCTACTCCTGGAATAAGAACCATCCCAAGAATAGAGATCGAAAATGTTACTACCAATACGTACATAGGAGTACGCATCCGTTTAATAATCAGATATAGCGAATTGTTCTGCAATGTATATTACCTTTTAGATTTTAGAACATCACCTGTAAAGAGTATAACTGAAATGATATTTGCCAACAGTGCACCGCCTGAGAAAGAGATAATAGCTGTAACTGTCTCAATATTCATTCCAGTAACATATTCACCTAATGCCCATATAGAAGCTGCTCCAATCAACTGAATGTCAGCAACTAGACTAGTAGCAAGTAGAACAGCGCCAAGTTGCGTCTTATCTCCAAGTTTGTAAATTGTAGCAATCAAATTTACCACAATAGCCGCAAATAGCTCATATCTATTATGTTGCTCAAGCACAGAAGGATCTCCATAAAAGAAACCAAAGTTCAGTGTAAGCGCCATAATGATAAAAAAGCCTGAAATAACCTTCTCTAGATTCATTGAAACCCTTTTTTAAAAAATTGGTTATAATTTTAAATCGATAAAGATTAAACTCTTCTAAAATGATGATTGATTATAATTAACAAAAAATATGAAGGAAATTTTATGCGAATTGTCAGTGGAATGCGACCAACAGGAAAACTCCATTTAGGACACTATTTAGGTGTGTTAAAAAATTGGGTAAATTTACAAAAAGAGAATGAGTGTTACTTTTTTGTAGCCGACTGGCATGCTCTCTCTACAAGCTATGAAGACAAACTAAATCTACGCGTTTTAGGAAGAGAATTGGTAAAAGATTGGATCTCAGCATGAATTGATGCTGATAGTAATGCTCTTTTTGTACAAAGTGCTATTAAAGAGCATGCCGAAGCTTATGTTCTTTTAAACATGATTACACCTCTTGGTTGGTTAGAGAGAAACCCTACTTATAAAGATCAATTAACCCAAATGAAACATAAAGATATACATACTGCCGGATTTTTAACTTATCCTGTACTTCAAGCGGCAGATATTATTCTTTATCAAGCAGATGCAGTACCTATTGGAGAAGATCAAAAACCTCATCTTGAAATTACTAGAGAGATTGTTCGCCGTTTTCACCACCTCTTTAACTGTGAAGTATTCAAAGAGCCTAAAGAGCTACTTGCAGAAACCTCTAGACTATTGGGACTCGACGGAAGAAAGATGAGCAAGAGTTACAATAATGCTATCTTCCTTTCAGATACACCTGAAGAGGTATGGCAAAAGCTCAAAGGTGCAAAAACAGATACTCAGCGTGTACGCAGAAATGATCCAGGAAATCCTGATGTCTGTTTGGTATATGATTACCATAAAGCATTGACCGATAATGCTACCGTAGAGCAAATAGCAAATGAGTGCCGAGCAGGAGCAATTGGATGTTTTGATTGTAAGAAAATTTGCGCAAATAGTATCGAAAAACTTTTAGAACCAATGAGAGAGAGAAGATCGAAACTTGATGATAAGAGTATTGACGAAATTATTGAAGCTGGAAATAGAAAAGCTAAAGAGGAGGCTAAAAAGAGTATGGAAAAAGCCAACAAAGCTGTATTTGAAATCTCTTGTGAAATTTAAAAGTCATGAAAAAATATATTGGAAAAAGAAAACTACTTCGCATCTATATTGGAAGCGAAGATAGTTTAGATGGTAAACCTTTATGGGAGATACTCTTATCAAAATCTAAAGAGATTGGTTTAGCCGGAGCAACAGTATATAAGGCTATTGCAGGCATAGGCGCCCACTCTGAACTTCACTCATTTAATATCTGGAGTCTAAATCAAAAACTTCCTCTAATTATTGAAATAATCGATACAAAAGAGAAGATAGACTCTTTTCTTGATTCTATAGATGAAATAATTGATGAGGGATTAATGATAATGAGTGATGTAGATGTTGTATCTTATAAACATACTCCTAAGGAAGAGTTTTAATGCAGTTATCTCTTCTTTTAGCCATTGGTACAGGTGGATTTATAGGTGCAATATTACGCTTTACAATTAGTACATGGATTCAAAAACTCTCCTCTACTCTATTTCCTATAGGAACACTAACTGTCAATATTGTAGGAAGTTTTATTATAGGTTTTATGGCTCTATATTTTGAAAATGTTATCTCACCTCACCAAAAAGCACTCATTATTACCGGTATGCTTGGTGCACTTACAACATTCTCTACATTTTCGCTAGAGACTGTAACAATGTTGCAAGAGGGACTGTGGGGTAGAGCTTTTGCCAATATTACTCTTAATGCTTTTTTATGTATTACAGCAACTATTATAGGAATGACACTTTTTAAGCGTATATATGGATAATTTAACAAAACAAAAAAAGGAGAGTTCATGTATATAGTTAACATTGAAAAGATGTGCGGTTGTGCAAAACAAGATAAAGAGCTTAATTTGCCACAATCATTTGAGTCTGAAGAGAGTGCAGAGCTTACTGCTCTTAAATTAGCAAATCGTATGAATAAAGATTACTGCAAAAAGCATCGATTTTATGTAGAAAAAGAGGAAAACAGCTTTATAATTAAAGTAGAACTATCTTGTAAAGAGTAATTTTTTTAAATAAATTGATAGACTATCGTTTCAACAATATGAATATAATCTATTTTTGAGTAAAATTAGAGCTAATAAAAATATCTATATTAAGGAAACGCATGGTCGATCTTCGGCAATTAGAAAAAGAGTTCGATACCGTTGCTACTTCTCTAAAACGGCGCGGTATCGACGAAAAACTGCTAGAAAAACTTAAAATAGTCTTTGAAGAGAAAAAAGGTGTTCAAAAAAGGCTAGAATCTGCACAGGCTGAACAGAACCAAAAGAGTAAACTCTTTGGTCAATATAAGCGTGAAGGTAAAGATATTACCGAACTTCAAAAAGAGGTTGCTGAAAATAAAGTTCGTATATCTGCTTTAAACGACGAACTCCGTACTCTTGATGAAAAACTTTTAGAGTTAGCTGCAACTATCCCAAATATACCAGATAATGATGTACCAGATGGAGTTGATGAGTCAGACAATGTTGAAATAAAACGTGTTCTAGAGCCAACAACTTTTGACTTCAAACCAAAAGAGCACTGGGAATTGGCTGAAGCAAACGGTTGGATAGATTTTGAACGTGGTGTCAAAATTGCAAAAAGCCGTTTCAGTGCACTGCGTTTAACAGGCGCTCGCTTAGAGAGAGCTCTTATAAACTATATGCTAGACTTCAACCGTGAGCGTGGATTTGAAGAGATCTATGTACCATTTATGACAAATGCAGACTCACTCTTTGGTACAGGTCAACTTCCAAAATTTGCAGATGATCTATTTAAGATAGAGGGTGAATCTTTATATATGATCCCAACAGCAGAAGTTCCTCTTACAAACCTCTTTCGTGATGAAATTATAAAAAAAGAGGATCTACCTCTAAAACTTACTGCATATACTCCATGTTTTAGAAAAGAGGCTGGTTCTGCAGGACGCGATACAAGAGGAATCATCAGACAGCACCAGTTTGATAAAGTTGAACTTGTATCTATTACTACTCCGGATCAAAGTGAAAAAGTTTTCAATGAGATGGTAAATTGTGCATCAGATCTTTTAACTTCACTTGGTCTGCCACACCGTCACGTGATTCTTTGTGCTGGTGATATGGGATTTAGTGCTGCTAAAACAGTTGATCTTGAAGTATGGTTGCCAGGACAAGGCAAATATAGAGAGATCAGCTCAATCTCAAATACAAGAGATTTTCAGGCACGTAGAGCAAAAATTAGATACAAAGATGAGAAGAAAAACAGACTTGTTCATACACTCAATGGCTCAAGCCTTGCTGTAGGTCGAACACTTATTGCCATAATGGAAAATTACCAACAGGAAGATGGCTCTATAGCTATTCCGGAAGTATTAAAAAAGTATCTATAGAAAAGATTTAAGATGGCTGAGGAAGAAGAAGAGGTAATCATTATTGAAGAAGATGACCCCAATGAATCTTCTGAAGATGATGAGTCACTTGAAAACAACAACAGTAAAAAAAGATTAATTATCTTAAGTGCAATAGCGATATTAGCTATATTAATATCGCTATTTCTCTCTAGTGGTGATGATGAAGAGAAAAAGAGTTCAACTGATGATCTAGTTAAAAAGATAAAAACAGCAGAGAAAGAGTCATTAACGAATATAAAGCCTCAAATTGAAGTTATGATAAAAAAGGCCAATATCTTATATGCACGAGGAAATAAAAGAGAGGCATTAAAGCTTTTTGAACAGATTGCAACCTATAGCGAATCTATATCTAACTATAATTTAGGCGTAGCTCAAATGCGCAAAGGTAACTATAAAGAGGCTATTGAATCATTTAAAAAAGCTATTAGCAATAATGAAAACCAATGTATTAGTGCATTAAACGCCGCAGTCTGCTCTCTTCATTTAAAAGATAAAAATCTATTTTCATACTATATACAAATGGCAGAGGCCTATCTTCCAGATACATACAACTCTTCTCTCTACAGCTATCTATTTACATTAATCAATTATTACAAAGGAAACTATTACGATATTCTAAGTGCTATAAAACACCCTACTACAAAAGTTTATGCTTATGAACAAAACCATATTGCAGCCGCCTCTTATCTTATATTATCTTATCCACTAAAAGCAATCGACCATATTGAAAAGGTTGTTGGACCTGACGATTATCTTATTTTAGGTCAAATGTATGCAAGAATAGGAGACTACTCATTAGCTACCAACTATCTTAATAGAGCACTTACAAACACAAAATATCCACTACAATGTAAAAAATCGTTAGCATTAGTACATCTAAAGAATAGAATGACCTCAAAAGCATCAAAACTTTTAAGAGAACTAGAAAAAAAATATAAAGAAAAAACAAATGAGATATACCCCATTCAAACAAAACTATCATCTACAGTTACAGATATTGACGCTGCACAGCATAAAATTTCACTCAATGAATTGATCAAAGCTCCTACTTCATACAAATTAATCTTTGAATTTGCTCCTTTTAAAGTTTTTAATGCAACACAAACTCTCAATTATATAAAGAAAGGTAATGCCGCAATTTATGTTGATGAAGAGGAGGAGGCATCAAAATATCTCTCTCGTAGTTCTAGTCTTTCAAGAGCAAACCTAATGATCTCAAAAGCTATCAAATATGCAATAGAGAATCGTCTTGTAAAAGCTAATGAAATTTTCAATGAAGCTCTAAAGCACTATCCTAACCACTCAATACTGCACTATAATCTTGCTCTAACTTATGCTAAATTGGGAGATTACAAAAAAGCTCATGAACACTTTTTAAGAAGTTACCATTTAGACTCATCAAACTTTCTTTCTGGAATTTTCTCACTATTTTGTGAAGCATTCATTCACAAACATATTCCTCAAGTAGAAAAATTTCTGCAAGAAGATTTGCGTAAATTTACAAATCCTACAACTCTTCAACTCTTTTATCAATCACTATTTTACTATTACAAAGGAAATATAACAGCCGCCTCTAAATGGCTAAACTCAAAACATGAGAATCGTCCTATATTTTTAATACTTGATATACTATTATCATCTAATTTAGATGATTTTAACCGAGCCAAACTCAAGACAACTATTTTATATAATAGCATGCCAAAAAATGTAATTACTAATATGCTTAATCTAATAATGATGTCTAACGAAACCGATATTAAAACTTTTTCAGCAAAAGCGATAAACTACTTAAAACACCATACTATCGATTTAGATTCCGTATATTATGGAAGTAGATTTATACGTGAAAACTTTATTATTTTACGTTTTATAACCGGTACGCTTTATCCATTTGTACTACAACTTGAAGATAAACTAATGAAAGAGACAAAAGAGCCTTCTGGTATAATTGAATCGTTAGCCATAAGCAATATCTATCTTAAAAGATTTGAAGAGGCATATGTTCAATTCAACCAATTGGTTGACCAATATAAACATCAAGATAGTAGAACCCTTTTTCTTGCAGGTATTGCCGCTATTGGTTCAAGACATACTGCAAACGCAGTAGCACTATTTGAGCTTGCAAAACTGGAAGATCCAAACAATTATGAAAGCAGATACGCTTTGGGGCTTCTGTATCTTGAACAAGAAAATATAAAAGCAGCATCCATTCAATTTGGAAAGATTCCTGACGGTATATTTCAATCTAAGTTTTTCGATTTTGATATTGTAAAAAAAAAGTTAAGGGCTAGGAATTAAGAGTTAGGAAATGCGCCCAATGGGGCGCAAAGTTTAAACTCCCTCACAACTATCGATCTGACAATCTGAAGGAAGCATAGAGAGA
>CAZGCF010000037.1:0-859 GCA_964524095.1 uncultured Campylobacterales bacterium
AAAAATTTGACTTGTCAGATTAAGAGATTTTAGCTGGTAAATTTTTAGATAACTTTTTATATGTTTATCAAAAAGGTATATATAAGATAGATTTAACTTCATTAAAAGTTGTTGCAGAAATGGATAGTGGAGTAAAATGAGCTAAAATTGGAATTTACTCCTCGAAATCATCCATTTTAACATTCCAAGGAAGCAATTCATCAAGCTCTTTGCTTTCCGCTTTAAGATTAGGAAGCTTAAAGGCTACTATTGTCAAAAAAATTAGCAAAATGCTTTAAAATCACTATTTTAACGGTTATATTGGGCGACACGGTTATTTAAATCTCTAATTTTATTTTATTTGTGACGTAGTTATGTATAAGAGCTTGAATGATATTTTGATAAGATATGCCTATGTCATTAGCTCTTTGTTTTATGTACTCTAAATCAGACCTTTTTAAATTTATGCTAATTTGCTTTTTTTCATTTAGAAGTTCTAGAGTCTGTGTAGCCATATTTTTTAGTTTTTCATTGTCAAAATCTACACTTTCTACTTTTTTATTTTCTATGTTTTCTAATAGTTCCAACTCATCTTTTGTGTATTTCATCGTCTATCCTTTGTATTTCTTGTTGAGTTTTCTACTAGGTATGATATTTTTTAAAAAAATATCATCTCCGTCGTAAACATAAGGAACATAATGTATATAACCACCCAATGAAACAACATAAATGTATTGATTTGGGTATTTTTCAATATTTGGATGTTTATAGTTGTCTATTATGCCATTTTTTGATATCTCTTTTAAAACATCTTCAAAACTAAAGCCTCTTTGAGATTTTAAAATAGCATTTTTTTCTTCATTCCATTTATACATATAGA
>CAZGCF010000037.1:869-8393 GCA_964524095.1 uncultured Campylobacterales bacterium
ATTCCAAGTAAATTTAATTACAATATAATTATATAATATTTATTTTTTTTGTCAATAGTTTCATCGTCTCTGAAATAATATTCGATCTCTTCAAGACTTCTATCTTCTTTTAAAAGATTTGTTTGACGGTTATAAAAAGAAAACTATTTAGCGATGACTAACACCAATTAATTGCGAGACTAAAGTCTTGACCCCATTTTAGGGGATTGGACTTCTTAAATTTTTGGCTTGGTTTTTCTCAAAGAAAGTATAAAGTTCAGCTATCTATTTTGATAAGCTTATTATTAAAAATTATACACTACTTTAAAATTAAACTTCAAAGCTCTCTCTAACGTATTGCAAGGTAAAATAGAATAAAAACTATAAGAAGAGTACTATGAAACCAAGATTTACTCATCTACATTTGCATACAGAATATTCACTGCTTGATGGTGCCAATAAAATTTCCAAACTTGCCGGACGGCTTAAAGAGCTTGGTATGGATTCGGTTGCTATAACCGATCACGGCAATATGTTTGGAGCGATAGATTTTTACCAGCAGATGAAAAAAGAGGGGATTAAGCCAATTATTGGAATGGAGGCTTACCTTCATAATCAAGATGATATAGGCGATAAAAGTACTCGTCAGCGTTTTCACCTCTGTCTTTATGCAAAGAATGAGATTGGTTACAAAAACCTGATGTATCTAAGCTCTCAAGCATACATTAACGGCTTTTACTACTATCCGCGCATTAACAAAAAGTTGCTTCGTGAGCATAGTGAAGGGTTGATATGCTCATCAGCCTGTCTGCAGGGTGAAGTTAACTGGCATATGAACCTAAGCGAAAGAAATGTCAAATTTGGTGCAAAAGGGTATGAGAAAGCAAAAGAGATAGCACTGGAGTATAAAGAGATATTTGGAGATGACTTTTATCTTGAGTTGATGCGTCACGGTATTGGCGATCAGCATGCTATTGATGAGTTGGTTTTGAAGTTGAGTCTTGAAACTGGGATCAAAATAGTAGCTACAAACGATACACACTATCTATATCCGGATGATGCAGAGCCTCATGAAGCATTTATGTGTATTGCTATGAACAAACTCTATGATGATCCTGATCGTTTACGCCACTCTGTTCATGAGTTTTATCTCAAATCGCCAGAAGAGATGGCTGAGCTTTATGCCGATATTCCTGAAGCTTTGGAGAATACTCAAGAGATAGTAGAGAAGTGCAATCTTGAGCTAAATCTTGGTAATCCAACTCCACCAAACTTTAAGTTTGCAAGAGAGTATGCCGCAAAAGTTGGTTTGGAAGTGCCTGAACCAGAAGAGCAAAACAGTTTTGCAAATGATGAAGTTCTCTTTATTCACGAATGTCGTAAAGGGCTTGAAGAGCGTTTGAAGTATGTTGACCCTTCACGTCACGAAGAGTATAGAGAGCGTCTTGAAACTGAGATGAAGATCATTAACCAGATGAAATTCCCAGGGTATATGTTGATTGTTTGGGATTTCGTGCGTGAAGCAAAAGAGAGAGGAATTCCAGTTGGACCTGGTCGTGGTTCTGCTGCGGGAAGCCTTGTTGCGTATGCTTTGAAGATTACAAATATTGATCCGATGAAGTATGATCTACTATTTGAGCGATTTTTGAACCCAGAGCGTGTAAGTATGCCCGATATCGATATGGACTTTTGTCAGGCAAGACGTGGTGAGATTATCGACTATGTTGTAGAGAAGTATGGTCGATTTAACGTTGCACAGGTTATTACTTTCGGTTCTCTTCTTGCAAAGGGAGTTATACGTGATGTTGCACGTGTTCTTGGAGTAAGTTATGCTGAAGCCGATAAGATGGCAAAGCTTATTCCAGATGAACTTGGAATTACTCTTAATGGAAAAGGCAAAGAGGGAACCGATGGGTTTAAACCTGGAGCTTACCAAAAAGAGCCAAAACTTAGAGAGCTTATTGAGACAAATCCTACCGCCGCTAGGGTATGGAAATTTGCACTGGCTCTTGAGGGTCTAAAACGAAATGCCGGTATGCACGCGGCTGGTGTTGTTATCTCAAATGAAGAGTTGTGGCACAAAACGCCACTCTACAAACCTTCAGGTGAAGATACGCTTGTAACGCAATACTCTCTAAACTTTCTTGAAGATGTTGACCTAATTAAGTTTGACTTTCTTGGTCTAAAAACTCTTACTGTAATCGATAATGCTGTTAAGCTTGTTAAAAAGCGTCATAAAGTTGATGTAGATCTTGATAACATGCAGATGAATGACAAGAAGGTTTTTGATACGATTCAAAGCGGTGAGACTGTTGGAATGTTCCAGATAGAATCTAGCGGAATGCAGCAGTTAAACTCCAAATTGAAGCCTAGTAACTTTGAAGACCTTGTAGCGGTACTTGCACTCTATCGTCCTGGTCCAATGGAGTCAGGGATGCTCGATGACTTCATTGAGCGTAAGCATGGACGGCAGGAGATCACCTATATGTTCCCTCAGCTTGAAGAGATTCTAAAGCCAACCTATGGTGTCATTGTTTACCAAGAGCAGGTTATGCAGATCGTTCAGACTATTGGTGGTTTTAGTCTTGGTAAAGCAGATATTGTTCGTCGTGCAATGGGTAAGAAAAAATTTGACTTGATGCAAAAATATAAAGAGGAGTTTGCACAAGGGGCAAAAGCACAGGGGCTTGACTATGAGAAAGCGGCAGAGCTTTTCGACTTGATCGAAAAGTTTGCAGGTTACGGTTTTAACAAGTCTCACTCAGCGGCTTATGCAATGATTACCTACCAGACAGCTTGGTTAAAAACCCACTATCCGGCTGAATTTATGGCGGCACTTTTAACAAGCGAAAAAGATAATACCGACAAAGTTGTTAAGTATATAGATGAGGTTAAGCGCCTTGGTATTAAGATGCTGGCTCCAGATATTAACAGATCAGCACTAGAGTTTACACCAGATAGTAGTGACGATGAAGATAATGAAGTTATTCTATTTGGACTAGGGGCAATTAAAGGTGTTGGAGAGGCTGCTGTAAAGAGTATTTTAGAGGCAAGAGAGAGTGGAGAGTTTGAGTCTTTAGATGATTTTGTATCTCGCATAGATACCCAAAAGGTAAACAAAAAAGTTATAGAGTCTATGATCAAAGCTGGTGCCTTAGATAGTTTTGGTTATAGTCGTCGTGCACTCTTAGAGTCGATTGATGCCATTATAGAAGCTATGCATGAATCGGCAAGAGCAAAACAGATGGCAGTTGGTTCACTATTTGGCGATGATGAAGAGATGGTAAATATTAAAGTAGATATTGTTGATAGAGATGAGTATGATCAGAAGTCAATATTAGAGTTAGAGAAGGAGTCTTTAGGGTTTTATGTCTCTGGTCATCCATTGGATCCATTTCGTGAGGAGCTTTCTAAAATTGATTACTCTCTTTCAAGTGATATGGATCTGATAGCTGATGGTTCAGATGCTCTTTTAATAGGTAAGGTAGAAGAGATAACTACAAAGATAAGTAAAAAGGGTAATAAGTTTGGAATTGCTAACGTAATGGATCTTCATGGCAACATTGAGATTACACTTTTTGAGAGTCAGCTTGAAGAGATAGAGAGTATGAATCTTGATGAGCCGATTGGATTTAAAGTTACCATTACAAGAGATGGAGACTTTACGCGAATGCGTGTCCATAAAATTATGGAGCTAAAAGAGTGTAAAAAGGCTAAAATTAAAGCTCGTTTAGTTGAAAAGCCAGAAGAGCCTATGATAATTCGCCTTAACTTAGATCACGAAAAGATGAGAGTTTTAGAAGAGATCTATAGACTAGCACAGAGCCATCCGGGTAGAAAACAGCTAAAACTACTACTATGCTCAAAACTGCAAGATGTAGAGATTGAGTCATCAATTTATGTAAATGAGCAGATGGAAGAGAGAGTAAAAGAGTTAGAAGAGGTTGAGGTTTTGGTATCGGCTTAGATGGTATGGTGCAGAAAAAATAGATAAATCTTATGTTTGAATTTAAGGAGTGTTATAGCTTTGTTAAACACTCCATAAAATCTGCATAGTTATACCAGAGTCCTTTTTTATTATCTTTAGCAAACTTTTCTAGGTCTTGGTATATTACACTTCTGTTATAGTCTAAATACTCCTCTTTTACAACTGCATAACCGCTTTTTATTATCTCTTGTGCATAGTAGTAGTTCTTCTCTAACTCAACTCTACAAACATATCTCTCATATTCATCTATATCTACAATTTCGACACTATAATATTCACCGTTATCTAGAATAAAACTGGCTTCATCTGTAGCCAACTCACCTAAATGTTTTACAGTCTCTGCAGAGTAGCCACACTCTTCTATAATGTAGTCTAGTTTGCTTGAGTCATATTTTTCCGGTGTATCTATGCCATTTATTCTGCAAGTTATCTTTTCACCGTTAGAGTAAAACTCTAATGTATCGCCATCAATAATACGATTTAAGAGCATAGTCTCTCTTGTGCCTATTTTTGAATAATTGTCTATAACCTCTATGCTACACCCTATAAATAGTACAGTTAACAGTAGATAAAAAAGTAATTTTTTTAATTTCATATTAGAGCACTCTTTTTATGTTGTGGATTGTAAATAGTATAGCAAGAGTTAGGTAAAATTTATATAGCTACTCTTCAATGGAAGAGGAGCTATATGTGATCTTTATTGATAGGTAGCGCATAAAAAAGAGCGAAAAGAGAATAAATATTAAAAGTGAAATCTTAGTAGTATCTATATGTTGATGAGTTATTGCAATCATTAACTCTCTAATTGCATAGATTATGGCAGCATCAACCATATATCTGATTTTAATTCGATTTTTTTTAAAGAATTGAAAGATCATCTGGGTTACTTCTATAATAACTATAAGTTCAAGAAGTATAATTATGGTTTTTGTAAAGTCGCCGCCGACTATAAGAAGTACCGCAAAAATAGATACTGCGACGACTAGATCTATATATTTTCTAATTTCATATAACTTTTTCATCAATTAACCAAACTTTCCTGTAATATATTGCTCTGTCATCTCCTCTTTTGGAGTTATAAAGAGCTCTTCAGTTATGCCAAGTTCAATTAGATCGCCAAGGTACATAAATGCAGTATAGTCACTAACACGAGCGGCTTGTTGCATGTTGTGTGTAACAATAATAATAGTAACCTTCTCTTTTAGGTTTATAATTAGCTCCTCAATTGCTTGGGTTGAGATAGGATCTAGTGCTGATGTAGGTTCATCAAATAGCAATACCTCCGGTTCAACTGCAATTGCTCTAGCAATACATAGACGCTGTTGCTGACCACCTGATAGTGCAGTACCTGAGCTTTTTAGGCGGTCTCCAACCTCTTTCCACAGAGCCGCATCTTTTAGTGCCTGTTCAACTCTTCCGTCAAGTTCGCTTTTTGACTTTATACCTTGCAGACGTAACCCATATGCTACATTGTCATAGATGCTCATAGGAAATGGGGTAGGCTTTTGAAAGATCATTCCTATCTGTGTTCGAAGTTTAATAAGATCCTCTTTTTTATCTAAAATATTTCGACCCTTAAAGTGAATATCACCCTCATATCTATTTCCAGGGTATAGATCGTGCATTCTGTTAAAACAGCGTAATAGAGTTGTTTTACCACAACCACTAGGTCCTATTAGAGCTGTAACAGCACCCTTGCCAATTGGCATATTTATGCTTTTTAAGTTGGGTTTATCAACACCTGCATAGTAGAAACTAAAATCTTTAACCTCAATAATATGTTCATGTGTTACTTCACAGATTGTTGCCATTAGCGGTTTCCTTTTTTATTTCTTATAATAATTCGTCCAACAATATTTGCACCTAAGACAAACATAGCCAAAATTAGTGCCGCCGCCCAACCTTGGTTTATCCAATCATCATATGGACTTGTGGCGTAGTTAAACATTGTAACAGTCAGTGATGCTATTGGTTGGCTTAAGTCTGTTGAAAAGAAGTTATTGCTAAATGATGTAAAGAGTAGCGGTGCAGTCTCACCCGCAATACGTGCTATAGAGAGTAAAATTCCTGTAAGCATACCAGTTTTTGCACCTCTATATACAACTTGAATGATCATCTTATATTTTGGAGCACCAAGAGCAATTGCCGCCTCTCTTAAACTTCCAGGAACAAGTTGTAGCATATCGTCTGTTGTTCTTAGAACAATTGGTACCATCATTACTGCCAATGCGACAATTCCAGCCCAGCCACTAAAGTGTCCAGTTGGTTCAACTAAAATTGCATAAACAAAGGCACCTATAACAATACTTGGAGTACTCATCATAATATCTGATATATCGCGTACCACTCTTGCTAATTTACTCTTTTTTCCACCATATTCACTTAAATAGGTTCCTGCAAGTACACCAATAGGCACACCTATTAAAGATGCTCCAGTTACAAGTATTAGTTGACCTATTAGAGCATTTCTAAGACCACTTGGTTCGCGTCCTGGAGGAGCCATGTCAAATCTGAAAATATCTAGATTTAGAGCAGTAAAGCCTTTATAGAGTAGTACTCCAATTATCCAGAATAGAAATAGCATTCCTGCAATAGCCGCTGCTGATGAGAGAATCATAATAACTTTATTTAAAAGAATTCTTCGTTCTTGGAGGCTCATACTCTTTGCTCCTGAAGGTTTCTAAGAAACCAAAATTTTGCTATAGCAATAACTGTAAAACTTATAACCAGCAATATAAGTGCTAAATAGAAGAGGCTTGAGTAGTAAAGATCTGTATCTGCTTCTGTAAACTCATTTGCCAATGTTACAGGAATGCTTGTTGCCGCTTTAAAGATTGAGTCTGGAATTTTATGTGCATTTCCCATGACAAAAGTAACAGCCATTGTTTCGCCTATTGCACGACCTAGAGCTAAGATAATAGATCCTATGATTCCGCTTTTGACATATGGGATCACAACATCTTTTAGAACCTCCCACCGTGTAGCACCCATTCCATAAGCAGACTCTTTTAAAATGGGTGGTGTTGTTTTCATAGCATCACGAGTAATAGCCGCCATAAAAGGAAGGATCATAATAGAGAGTACAAAGCCTGCGGTTGCAAGTCCAAGTCCGTTACCACCCCAAATATCACGAAGAATAGGTGCTAAGTAGAAGAGTCCCCACATACCATAGATAATAGATGGAATAGCCGCAAGAAGCTCTATTGCCATACCTACAACTGTTGATATCCAAGGTGGAGCAAGCTCACTCAAAAATATAGCAATCCCAATGGCTACAGGTGTAGCAATGAGCATAGCTATGATTGTTGAGACAATTGAACCATAAATAGCAGGATAACCACCAAATATATCCATATTTGGAGCCCATTTGCTATTAACTATAAATTGTAAGCCGAAAGCATCAATGGCTGGTTTAGCTTCATTGAAAAGCACAACAAACAGTGCCGCAAGTACAATCAATACAGTGATTGCAAAAAAGCGGGTAGTGTTGTAAAAGATTGTGTCGAGGATTCGATTCACACTCTTACCTTTTATAAAAAATGTGTGGTGAATTATAT
>CAZGCF010000037.1:8403-8706 GCA_964524095.1 uncultured Campylobacterales bacterium
ATATGAGGTTTTGGTTACAGAACTGTTACATTGTTTTTTTGAAGAAGTAATGAGGCGGTAAAAACCGCCATCATGCAAGGAAGTAAATATGAAATCTGTAAGCTTTTTGAGCCTTTATAAAAAAGGCTCATTCAAGCCGGCAGAGCCAAAGCGCAAATGCGCTTTAGGCTCTTACCATTTAACTTCTGCTGATAACATATAGTCTGTTCTTTTATCATTACTAACTGTATCATTTGGATCATACCAAATAGTGTTAGCTATAAATTTGACGTTTTTATTATATTGATATGCCACACCAGTTTT
>CAZGCF010000038.1:0-8628 GCA_964524095.1 uncultured Campylobacterales bacterium
GAAAATCCTATGATAGTTTGCAACGGTTTAGAGGCATTTCTCATATAAACCGTTCCATTATTTTCAGCTGGATCTTTTAAAAACATGTAAACTATTAATTTTAAATAGTAGTATGCCGAAATTGCGCTGTTAATTGCCATAATTAGAGCTAAAATTATATAATCACTATTTACTGCCGCACTCATTATATAGAGTTTTCCCCAGAAAAGTGAAAAAGGAGGCACACCAGCTAAAGAGAGCATAAAAAGAGCCATAACTACAGCACCTACAGGCATAATCTGAATCATACCGGAAAACTTCTCATATGGATGGTCAAATCGTTCATGCCATACTGATCTTTTATGACGAGATACCCACAACATTGCAAATGCACCAAGATTTGTAAACAAGAAAAGAATCCAATAAAGGAAAAGTGCACTGTTAGCTTGAGTAGTTCCTATCATAATTGCCGCCATTACAAAACCGGCATGCGAAATTGAACTAAAAGCAAGCATTCGCTTAACATCTTTTTGAACAAGAGCTATAATATTTGCAAGAGTCATAGTAATAACTACAGCAGCATAAAGAATATCTCTAACCCAAACTACTTCTAACTGTATCATAAACTCAAAAAGTCGCATTGCAACTACAAAACCAGCAATTTTAGGTACAACAGACATATAACCTGCTAAAGCCGCATTTGCACCTTCATAAACATCTGGTGTCCAAGTATGGAATGGAACCATAGATAGTTTAAATCCAATTGCCGCAATAATAAATGATGCGGCTACAAGAAGAATAGTCATATTTGCAAAATTACTATCTACAAGTACTTCTGCAATTTTGTAAATTTCAACACTGCCTGTAAGGGCATAAAAGAGCATTGAACCCATTACATAAAAGCCTGCCGCCAATGCACCCATTACAAAATATTTAATAGCCGCCTCAAAAGATTTTTCACGGTTATGAAGTGCAATAAGTGTATATAGTGACAAACTTGCAGTTTCAAGACCAACAAATATCAAAATAAGGTTATCGCTTGCAACCATAAACTGAAAACCGGCAACCATGAAAAGAAAGAGTGCAAAAAACTCAGGGTAACTATATTCATGGAAACGCCTAGATGTCAATGCTAATGGTATAAAGAGCATCGATGCCGCCAAGATGATGATCTGAGAAAGCACTGCAAGACCATCAATCAACATTACATCAAAGAATCCACGCTCTCCTATCTGTTGACCAAAAACAACACCTAGATCTATAAATAGTACAAGGACACTCAACATTACATAGAGTGTCTTATCAAGATCTTTTTTTATTAGATCTATAACCAAAATGCCGAGTCCACCGGCAATCGCTATAAGCATAGGAGCAAGTGTTCCTAAGTTCAGCGATTCCATACTAACTGAAATTGGCTCTAACATTATTTTGCCTCCCTTTCGATTACCGTTGGTTTAATAACCTCTTTTGCTTCAGCGGTAATCGCTTTTTTATGCATAAATGATACCAATGCCTCTACACTTGTATTGATTGGTTCAAGAACAGGTTTTGGATAGACACCAAGCCAAATAGTTACAACAACCAGTGTCCAAAGTGCCATACTCTCTTTTCCATTCAAATCTTTTAGATCTTTATTCTTCTCATTAACAACTTCACCAAAAAATGACTTTTTATAAAGAGTAAGCATATAGACTGCACCAAGAATGATACTTGTACCTGCTAAAATAGTCATAGTATGAGATACTTGATAAAAACCTGCCAAGCTTAAGAACTCACCAACAAAGCTCATTGTAAGTGGAAGTCCAACAGATGCCATAACCATAATACCCATAATTGTTCCATATTGAGGCATCACTTTTGCAAGTCCACCAAACTCACTCATTATTTTTGTATGTCGTCTGTCATAAATCACACCAACGAGCATAAAGAGAGCACCACTAACAACACCGTGGCTTAACATAAAAAATACTGAACCAGAAATTCCTTCAGGGTTCATTGCAAAAGTACCAAGAACAATAACACCCATATGTGAAATTGAACTATAAGCAATAACCTGCTTCATATCTTCCTGAGCATATGCAACCATCGCTGTATAGATGATCATAATAAGCGAAAGGATCGCTACAGGATAGATCATATAGACAGATGCATCCGGAAACATTGGAAGAGGCAGACGTACAAGTCCATATGTACCCATCTTAAGCAATACTGCCGCAAGAATTACTGAACCGATTGTAGGTGCTTGTCCGTGTGCATATGGAAGCCAAGTATGGAATGGGAACATAGGTACCTTAATAGCAAGACCAATGAAAAATGCAATAAAGAGCCAGAACTGATAGTTCTCAGGCAGAATCAATCTGTGCCACTCTGTAATTGAGAAGCTCCATACACCAGTTGCTTGATGATAGAGATATGCCATAACAAGCATACCAACAAGCATGATCAACGAACCTGCAAATGTATATAGGAAAAACTTGATAGCCGCATAAACTCTTAGGTTACCACCCCAAGCACCAATTATATATAGCATTGGAACAAGTGAAAGCTCCCAAAATACATAGAAAAGAATAGCATCAAGCGAAACAAATACACCAACCATAGTCATCTCCAAAAATAGCAAGGAGATGATCAAGTTTTTAATATCTTTCTCTATTGATAATGCAATCAAACCTATAGTTGTAATAAATGTTGAAAGAATTACAATGAATAGAGATATACCATCTACACCTAAATAGTAATTAATTCCAAAACTAGGAATTAAAGGAATTATCTCAACAAACTGCATTCCTGCATAACTGCTATCAAAACTGAACCATAGCCACAGTGAGAGCAGGAATTCAATTGTAGCCACTGAGATACCATATGCTCGGATCGACTCTTTAGAGACAACAAATCCAAGCAATCCGGCAATTGCCGGAAATAAAACCAAGACTGATAAAATGTGATCCATTAAAACTCCTTATTTCGGTTCTCGGAGTTTTTGGATGCAGGTTTGCATACCAAAAACTCGCAAAATGCTACAAAAGTAAAGCAGTTTACTTTTGTTAAACGCATTTTGCCTCCTTAACGCACTGGACTGTAAAAGATGGCTGCAAGTAGCAGAATGAGCAGACCCACTCCCATCCAGCGCAGCATATTTGAAAGGTTACCGCTTTGAACAACACGCGAAACCATACCAGATTTGTAAATAGATGTTGCAATAAAGTCAACAGTCGCATCTACAATCTTAAGATCCATATCTTTCCAGAAGATTCTTGAAACTAAAGCATACGGTTTACAGATATAGTCGTTATAGATCTGTGGAATATAGTACTGGTTGAAAAGAAGCTTGTAAATAAAAGTATCTTCCCAGCTCTTACTGAAGCCACCTTTGCTATATTTATAGACTGCAACTGCAATACCACTGATTGCAATACCTAAGGTTACAGCAACCAAAATCCAGAATGTTCCTGTTGAAACGTGATACTCTTCAATTGGAAGTATATATGAAACCATATGTAAGAAACTATGCTCAAAGAAGCCTGCAATAACCGCAAGAAGAGCTAAAGGTGCCATAGCCCACAGCATAAATCTGTACGCTTCGTGTGGATGGAAACCAAAGATTTTATAACGCTCTTCACCAAAGAATACAAGCATAACAAGACGGAAGCTATAGAATGCTGTCAATCCTGCTGTTGCCCACAATACTGTCCACAACACATAGTGATCAGTTGAGAATGCTGCTTCAAGAATCTTATCTTTTGAGAAGAATCCGGCAAATGGATAGATACCTGCAAGCGCCAAAGAAGCAAGTGTCATCAAAATCATTGTCCACTTCATCTTTTTAGCAAGACCACCCATTTTAAAGATATCGAGCTCATCATCCATAGCGTGCATAACATTACCTGCACCAAGGAATAGAAGTGCTTTAAAGAAAGCGTGTGTCATAAGGTGGAAAAGTGCTATCCAGTATGCACCTAAGCCAGCCGCAACAAACATATAGCCAAGCTGTGAAAGAGTTGAGTATGCAATAATGCGTTTCAAGTCACGGTTAACAAGAGCCATTGATGCAGCAAACAGAGCAACAAATGCACCTAGACTTGCTACAAAAAGGCTTACTTCAGGTACTTCACCATAAAGAGGATTTGCACGAATAACAAGATAAACACCTGCTGTAACCATTGTTGCCGCGTGGATAAGTGCAGAAACAGGAGTTGGACCCTCCATCGCATCTGCAAGCCAAGTGTGTAGTGGGAACTGTGCAGATTTACCCATAGCACCGATAAACAAGAATGCAGTAACCATGATCAACAGTGTATGATCTTTATCTGCAACTTGTGCAAAAACCTCATCATACTGAAGGCTTCCAAAGTTCCAGTAAACAAGGAAGATACCAATAAGCATACCAAGGTCAGCAATTCTGTTCATAATGAATGCTTCATTTGCTGCCCAAGAGGCACTCTCTTTATGGTACCAGAACCCGATCAACGCCCAAGAACAGAGACCAACACCTTCCCAACCGATGAATAGACCAGCAAAGTTGTCACTCATAACCAGTACCATCATAGAAAAAACGAAAGCTGAAAGCCATGCGAAAAATCTGTTAAAAGATTTGTCGTGGCTCATATACCCTATTGAGTAAACGTGAACTACTGTAGATACAGTTGTTACAACAAACATCATAGTAGCAGTTACTTGATCAACCACAAAACCAAATGGGATATAAAGTCCACCTGCGTGGATCCAATCCATCATTTTTACATGTACTACTTCCCCATGCATTACGTGCAATAAAAGAGTAACTGAACTAACCCAAGAGACAAAAAGCAGTGTTGACGTTGCTATACCGGTAACTAAATTTTTCGGACGATTAGCAAATAGTGCTGCAAAGAGTGATCCGACAAGCGGAGCAAACAGTGCTATATAAAGATACTTTTCCATTGACGCTCCCTTTACCCGTGCATTGATTGCATAGAATCAATATCAAGCGTACCTCGCCGCTTGTACCATACAATCATAAGACCTAAACCGACAGCAACTTCACTTGCCGCAACAGCAACAATGAAGAATGCAAACATTTGACCGGTCAGATCGCCATAAAATTTAGAGATTGCTGCAAATCCTATGTTTACTGCATTAAGCAGTATCTCTGTTGAAAATAGCAGCAGAAGTAGATTTTTTCTGCGAAATACACCTACCAAACCTATACAAAAGAGTATGGCTGAAAGGATCAGATAGTGGCTGAGTGTTATCATTTGGCACCCTTTTCTTGGAATTCATCTTCTACTTTAAGTGTAAGACTCTCATCCATCTTTTTACCTGCAAGAACAATACCTGCAATCATAGCTACAAGAAGCATAACTGCAGCTACTTCAAATGGAACAAGATATTTAGTAAAGAGGACAATACCTACTGCTTGAGGGTTCTCAACACCTTCAACCATAGGGTATAGTGCTGTAATATGGTCAGATACAATTGGTGCCACAAGTGCAATAACCATTAAAAGTGCAGCCATTCCACTTAAAAGAAATACAAGTTTAGGTGCTTTAATATCCTCTTTTACATTACGTGTTGTATCAAAAAACATCATACCAAAGGCATAAAGTGCCATTACCGCACCGGTATAGACAATAATCTGAACAACACCAAGAAAGTCGGCATCGAGCAGAAAGAAAAATCCAGAAATCATAATCATCCCTGCCGCCAATGCACTCATAGAGTAGAGTGCATTCTTGCTCAATACGGTAATACTAAACATTACAATCGTTACCGCACTGAAGAGATAAAATGCTATTGTTTCAAACATCATCCAATCCTTAATACGCCAATGGCGTTTTCTTTATGCGCTCATCCGCATTTGGGCTGACAGCACCAAATCCAGGGAACTCATCCTGCTTACCCTCTTTTAGGAAATCAAGAGGTGTGAGCATGTCATCTTTAAGCACAAAGTGCGCACGCTGTTCACTTGCATTCTCATATCGTGGTCCATGAACAATGGCAAGTTCAGGACAAACCTCTGCACAATAACCGCAGAAGATACAGCGACCAAGGTTAATAGTATATTCAGTAACCTCTTTACGCTGATTCTCATCATATCGTGTATCCATTCGAATACAGTTTGCAATACAGATCTTTTCACACAATCCACAACCGATACATCTCTCATTACCGCTCTCAAGCAGTCTGTAGAGTTTATGAACTGCGCGGTATCTTGGAGAGATAGGTAGTTTCTCTTTTGGATACTGAACAGTATGTATGTTGAACTTCACCATTTCACGGAAAACAACCCACAGACCAACAAAAAGCTCACCTTTGAATGTTCGCTTTACAACCTGTTTAAATTTTTCTAAAGGCTTCACAGGTGGTTTATCAACTGGTATATACATATAGTTTTGCTTAACATTTCTATCTTTAAATTGCTCAAGACTCATTCTCTTCCCCCTTTTTTACATCATCAATACGATGCCGGTAACGACAACGTTAATTACAGCGATTGGCATCAATACTTTCCAACACAACCACATCAACTGATCTGGTCTAATGTGAGGCCAAGCAGCACGTGTCCAAAGGAAGAAAAAGAATAGGAACGATACTTTAAGTACAATAGCCAATCCTCCAGGAATGAATCCCCAGTCATTAAATCCGCCTAAAAAGATAAGACTTGCCAAGAATGCAATAGTGATCATGTTCGCATACTCACCAATGAAGAACATACCCCATCTCATACCCGAATACTCTGTTGCATAACCAGAAACGATCTCTGCTTCATGCTCAAGAAGGTCAAATGGTGTACGGTTAGTCTCTGCAAATCCTGCAATAAGAAAAAGTACAAATGCAACCGGCTGTGTCCATACGATCCAATCACCAAATCCACCTGATTGATAGTTATTAATATCTATCAGTGAAAGCGATCCTACAAGCATAAGTGGAGCCAAGATGCTAAGCCCTGTTACAACTTCATAACTAAGCAATTGAATAGTAGTACGCGCAGCACCAAGAAGTCCCCACTTGTTGCTACTACTCATACCTGCAAGAAGCGGTGCAAAAAGTCCGCTCGCCATAACACCCAAAACAAACAGAACGCCTACATTGATGTCAGCAATGATTGGATGTACAGTCACTCCAAAGAGTTCAAACTCAGGAAATAGAGGAACTGCAGCCAATGCAATGAATGCCGTAGCCGCTCCAATTATAGGAGCAATCATAAAGATAGGCTTTACAGAGTTTTGAGGGACAATATCCTCTTTTGTAAAGAGTTTTATACCGTCAGCCAACACTTGAAGCAAACCATATGGACCAACATGCATTGGACCAAGTCGTCTTTGCATAAATGCAAGTACCTTACGCTCAAGATATGTTCCAAATCCTGCAAGAGCTGAGAATAGCCCCAGCACAACAAGGATCTTGATAATCGTTGCGATTACAAATTCAGTTAATGTCATGGCTTACACCTTTTCAAGTTTTACGTTTTGGAATCGGTTAACTGCAAAGAGTTTGTCAGCATCAATAACAGGATCAAAATCCGGCACCATAACAATCTCTCCACCGATAAATTTATCGATTTCAACCTCTAATTCCACCGTTTCACCGGATAGTGTCACTTTAACTCTATCACCGGCATTTAATCCCAGTTTCTCACACTTTTCAGGTGATACATAAAGTTTAGCATCAGTTGCTATTTCATGAGCTTTTTTTGTAAATTCGTTAAATTGCAAAACAGGATTACATCTATATGCAATCTCTCCATCTAATGCATTTGATTCATCTACTTTGTCAACTTTTACCTTGACTGAGCGAACCTTTTTATCTTCGAGTTTATATCCTCTTACCTCTTCCCCACTATTTGTATAGTAGTTTGGTAAGTCATCAAAGTTTAATGTTTTAAATCCTTTTGCTGTTGGAAGATCAGCTGTATAATCAATTGTCAGCTCAGCCTCCAATCCTAAAGCATTTGCCAAATCATTTAGAATGTAGCCTTTGTAGCCAAGTGCAACATTGGTAGGTACAACTCTCTTATCAAGTATAGTCATTGTACCCTCTTGCTGATTGATTGCTGGCATATCAAGATCACCATCTCCACTGGCACTTAAAACAAAATCACCAGGTGCATTGTAACCGATAACATACTCACCAGCTTCATCATCAAGATCACAAATCAAGCTTACTCCAAGAGTGTTTGTTTTACTTGGCAAAATAACTACTTTAAAATCTGTCGTCTGCTCAATTAAACCGGCAAGTTTTGCAAGATTCTCTGCTTTAGGATGGTTAATTAAATCTTCGCCAAGAATTATGGAGAATTTCTCTTTTTTAGCAACCATTTTTACCATCTTGTCAGAGAAATCTTCAGGTGCTCCAAGAATGTCAAGAAGTCCGTTAAGATCTACTTCTACCTCTTTTTTAACCTTCTTAGGAACCATTTTGGTTACCTCTTCAGTTACCTCTTTCTCTTCACCACTCTCTTCATCTTTCACTTTTTTAGTTACTTTTTCAGTTACCTTCTCTTTAATTATCTCTTCAACTATCTTTTTACCTTTTTTATGGAACTTAGACAGATAGTTTACAACCTCTTTAGGAAGTTTCTCTTTATCTCCAAAGAGATCTAAAATGAGATACATAGCGGCTTCTTCTAAGCCAGGTTTATGATTGATGCAGATAACATTCTTGCCAAAA
>CAZGCF010000039.1:0-8483 GCA_964524095.1 uncultured Campylobacterales bacterium
TCATATCTCCTTTCTAAAAGATACTCTACACTCCTCCAAAAACTATTAATTTTTTCAACACGACGATTTAACTCTTTGGTCAGACAAAAAGAGAATGATTCACCTTGACTACTGAAAAGATGTCGCATATTTCTTTTACGATAATCAGATACTTTAGCAAGAACTTTATCGAAATCACACCCTGCATTTTGTACACGTGATTTTCGATACTCCATCTCAATGGGAGTAAAGTATCTATCAATTGTAAAATTTTTTGCGAAGTTCTCTTCAGAGTCTTTAATTTCCATTACTCTCTTCTAGACTGTTTTACTAAAAGTCTTTTTGCTACCAGCATGCTTTTTCATATAGGCATCAAACGGCATAGCAATATTTCGTATTACCAATGTACCTGTTTGTGAAACGGTAATCTCTTTTTCTGATATTTGAACCAACCCTTCATCAACCATCGGTTGTAACTCTTTTAAAGAGTCGGCAAAATATTCATTGAAATCGATACCAAACTCTTTTTCTACTCTTTTTATATCAAGTCTGAAGTTACTCATCAACTCCATAATGACAGATTTACGAATGAGATCATCCTCATTTAACTCAACTCCACGCCAAAATGGGAGTTTTCCTGCATCTATAGCAGCTTCATACTCAGGCAGATCTTTATAGTTTTGAGCATAATAATCTCTTCCTTCACCAATGCTGGTTACTCCAACACCTATCAAATCTACACCACCACGGGTTGTATATCCTTGGAAGTTTCGGTGCAACTCACCCTTATCGATCGCTTTAAACAACTCATCATCAGGCTTAGCAAAATGATCCATACCAATCATTTTATAGCCATTATTTGTAAAATAGTCAATCGTATGCTGTAAAATTGCCAATTTTACATCTGGGCTTGGAATTGTTGTTTCATCCAATTTTCTCATAGTCTTTTTAAGCCACGGAACATGAGCATAGTTAAATACTGCAAGCCTGTCAGGATCAAGAGTATGTGCCATTTCAAGTGTATTTTTAAAGCTCTCAAGTGTTTGATAAGGCAGACCATAGATCAAGTCAATATTAATACTCTCAACACCATACTTTCTGGCAAGCTCAACAGCATCTTTTGTAATATCATATGGCTGAATGCGATGAACAGTACGTTGAACAATCGGTTCAAAATCCTGAACACCAAAACTTATGCGTTTAAAACCATGCTTTTGAAGAACGATCATCTGATCTTCATTAAAGAATCGTGGATCAATTTCACAGCTAACTTCTGCATCTTTTGTAAAGTTTGGAAAGTGCTTTTTAACACTATTCATAATCTCATCTAACTGTTCGGCACTAAAGAAGGTTGGAGTTCCTCCTCCAAAGTGAAACTGAACAACATCAACAGATGTATCCATAACTTGCGATAGAAGCTCTAACTCGCGTGTCAGGTAGTCAATATAGCGAACCAACTTCTGCTCTTTAGATGTAAAAACAACATTACACCCACAAAAGTAACAAGCACTTCTACAGAATGGAAGATGAATATAGATAGAGATTGGCTTTTTTACATCACGATTTTTCAGTTTTTCAATGTAACGATCATAAGCAAAATCTTCAGAAAACTCTACAGCCGTCGGATAGCTGGTATATCGTGGACCAGGTTTGGAATATTTAATAAATTGTTTAAAGTCGATCATAAAAAGGCTCCCATAATCAAGATCAGTCCTGATCTTCAAAATTTAAATTTTTAAGTGAATAAAATAGATTTGGATGTTCTCGCTTTATATTTTTTACTAGATTCTCAAGATTTACACTTGAAGGCTCTGCATTGCCATCTTTAAGTCTTTTTTGCAATTCATGTATTGCCACTGTCCATACATCGTGAAAATCGATTGGTAGCTCTTTAGCAATTGCCCTTTCAAGACGAGATTTAAAGACCTCTTCACCCATATGCTGAAGAGAGTTCATTATACCCATCATCGCTTCAGCAGTCGAAAAGACCATTAACTTTCCATCTTCATCTATGACAAACCAAGGCTGTTCATCACTCCAAGAACCACGCTTTAATTCTAGGATCTTATGTTTTTCATCTCCAGGTTTTATCTCTAAAACAGGTCTTTGGGTAGGTTTGGGCATACCAAGTTTTACAGCTAACGCATCAATCTCTTCTAACTGCTTTTCTACTGGTAAATTTTTCAAACCTTCAATATTAAATTTCATATCTCTACTTCTCTTTCCGCTTGCCATCAAGCCACACCATTATACCTTTTTGTGCATGTAAGCGGTTTTCTGCTTCATCAAATACAACACTTTGCTCACCTTCAAGTACATCTTCAGTAACTTCCAATCCACGATAAGCAGGTAAACAGTGAAGGAAAATTGCATTATCACAAGCAAGCTTCATCATATTATCATCTACAGTATATCCTGCAAAATCTTTGATCCGCTTCTCTTTCTCCTCCTCATCTCCCATAGATACCCACGTATCTGTAGTTACTACAGTAGCTCCAGATACAGCAACTTTTGGATCATCTGTAAATATAATCTTACTGCCACTCTCTTTTGCAAACTTCATAGCATCATCTACAATATTTTGATCGCACTCATACCCTTTTGGTGTTGCAACTCTAAGCTCAAATCCAAGTTTTGATGCCAACATCAACCAACTGTGAGCCATATTGTTACCATCACCAATATATGCTACTTTCGCATCTTCAGCTTTTCCATGCTCAATCATTGTCATATAGTCAGCCATAAGCTGTACCGGATGATACTCATCTGTTAAACCGTTAATAACTGGAACATTTGAATATTTTGCAAACTCTTCAAGCTTACTCTGAGAATATGTTCTAATCATCACCATATCGCACATACGGCTGATTACGCGTGCAGTATCTTTCATAGGCTCACCACGCCCTAGCTGAATATCTCGTGATGATAAAAAGAGCCCTGTTCCTCCAAGCTGGTAAATTCCCGTCTCAAAACTTACACGCGTTCTGGTGCTTGATTTTTCAAAAATCATAGCTAATGTCTGTTTCTCTAAATATGGAGTAAAACGTTTAGATTTTACTTCCGCTTTAATGCGTAATCCAAGTTCAATAATCTCTAAAATCTCTTCTTTTGTATAATCTTTTAGTGTTAAAAAGTGTCTCATAGCAACTCTACCGCCTCTTTCGCATGATATGAAATAATTATATCAGCTCCTGCTCGTTTAAACCCTAAAAGTGTCTCCATCATTACCCGCTCATAATCTATTACTCCAGCACGTGCCGCCATCTTTAGCATACTATACTCACCACTTACATTATATACTGCAAGAGGAAGATCACTTGCTTCACGGATGTCTCTAATTATATCCATATAAGCCAGTGCCGGTTTTACCATAAGTATGTCTGCACCCTCACGCTCATCTTCAATACTCTCTAAAATAGCTTCACGACGATTTGCCGGATCCATCTGATAACTGCGTCTATCTCCAAAACTTGGTGCACTCTCTGCTACATCTCTAAAAGGTCCATAGTAAGCACTTGCAAACTTTGTAGAGTAGCTCATAATTGGAATATGGCTAAAACCTGCACTATCTAACCCTTCACGAATTGCAGTAATCATTCCATCCATCATACCGCTTGGAGCTATCATATCTGCTCCTGCTTTTGCATGGATTATGGCTTGTTTAGCAAGATTTTTAAGTGTTATATCATTATCAACAGTTTGTAGATTTGGATTTAGCACACCGCAGTGACCGTGATCTGTATATTCACAAAAACATAGATCTGTAATAACAAGCATATCAGGGTGTGCCGATTTGATTTCACGCAGTGCAGTAGCTATAATACCATGCTCACAAAGGGCATCACTTCCAACAGAGTCTTTAACATCAGGAATTCCAAAGAGTATAATAGATTTTAATCCTAATGCTTTAAGTGTTTCACACTCTTTTATAGCCTCATCTATACTCATCTGAAAGACACCCGGCATAGATGCCACCTCATTTTTTATCGCCTGACCACTTCTTATGAAAAGTGGATATATAAAATCATCAGGTGTTAAAACTGTCTCGCGTACAAGATCTCTTAAAACTGGATGGAGCCGCTTACGTCTAAAACGTGCAAACATAGGTAAAACCTTTATATATGGTATAATCGCAATCAATAATATATTGGAAAATAGTATTTTACCAAAAATTAGGAAAATTAACGCAATGAATGTTGAGAAATCTCAAATAGCCAATCTACCAACCAAATTTGGCAATTTTAAAATACAGGCATTTAAAGAGTTTTTGGCTAACGGTTGTTACAAAGAGCATCTTGCAATTTTTACAGAGCAAATACCCAAAATTCCTATTGTAAGAGTCCATTCAGAGTGCCTAACAGGGGATGCTTTAGGAAGCTGTAAGTGCGACTGCGGAGAGCAGTTGGAGTATGCTCTAAAGATGGTACAAGAACATGGAGGAGTTGTAATATATCTACGTCAAGAGGGGCGTGATATTGGTCTTTTTAATAAAGTTAACGCCTACTCTTTACAAGATAAAGGGTTAGATACCGTCACAGCCAATCATCAGTTAGGATTTAGTGCAGATGAGCGTACTTATGAAATAGTTGAGAAGATTTTAGCCCATTTTAAAATAAAAAAGATACGTCTGCTAACAAACAATCCTAAAAAGATCGAAAGTCTTAAAGGAGTAGAGATCATTGAAAGGCTTCCTATTGTAATTGAGGCAAATCCTCATAACGAAGCCTACTTGCAGACTAAAAAGAGTAAGATGGGACACCTATTATAATGGAGAACTTAGAATTGAGAATTGAGGATTTAGATCTATCTGGTGTGTGCAGTGATTCACTGTGCCAAAAACTAGATAGTTTTGCCAAATATTTGATGGATTGGAACAAAGTACACAATTTAACAGGTGCCAAAACATATGAGGCTATAAATGAGCAGATATATGACTCTATCTACCCTTTAACTTTTCTGCCAAAACAGAAGAGTTTGTTAGATATTGGCACAGGTGCAGGTTTTCCTGGGTTAATATTAGCTATTGCAATGCCTGAGACTGAATGTACACTTTGTGAACCTTTACGCAAACGCGCCTCTTTTCTTAAGTTTATTGTTATGGAGTTAGAACTTACAAATGTTACAGTTTCAACCAATAGAGTTGAAGATCTTGAAGTAAGACCCTATGATCTTATTACCTCACGTGCTGTTACAGATACTAAAACATTAATAGAGTGGAGTCGTCCATTTATAGGTGAAAATACACAAATGCTCTTTTACAAAGGTGAGCAGGTTTTTGAAGAGATCAAAGGGCTTGAATCTTGTAAATATGAACTTATCTCAAGAGATCAACGAAACTACTTATGGATTACGAGACTAAACTCTCATCCCCAAACCGCATAAATTCGGGGTTGGGACTTTAGTCCCACCTAAAAAAGGAGCTTTTTTATGTTAAAGATATTACTAACCATCGCTGTCATTGCCGGTATCTACTTTTTTTTAATTAAAAAACCCCAAGTAGCAAAGAATCGCAGGGAGCGTGCGGAAGATGAAAGACGTAAACCAAAAGATGATGAAGATATAATGGTCGAGTGTGAAAAATGCTCTACATTTGTCAGCTCAAAAGAGGCTATCATTGTAGATGGTAAATACTACTGTTCTAAAAGTTGTGCAGGGATAAAGTAATGATTATCATAGGTCATTCAGATATACCATTTGATCCACTATATTATGTAGAAAGCGTTGAAGAGATTGCAAAGACTCCTCCAAACAGTACTCTTTGGCTTGGATCGTTTGATACAGCAAAAGAGATTGCAAAACACTGCTTTAAAAACCATATCTCTTATGCAGTAATGGCAGAGTCGATCAATGATGCACTACTCTCTAACGCGCTACATGCACGATATATTTTAGCGGATCACTCTTTGGCTATCAAATTACAAAAAATTGCTGAAAACTATCTCTTTGATGCAAAGATATTAGTACCTATTTCAGATGAGAGTGAAATGGAAAAGGTTGCAGAAGCTGGAATTGATGGAGTGATCTTTCAAGATGCAATTATTTTTTTAGAAGAGTCTTGACATTAGTCAAGATTCATAGTATATTTTGAGTCTGAACAACTCAACTTTTATATAAAGGACAAAATTATGGAATCAATTAAAACCATTGTTCTTTTAACTTTATTAACTCTGCTTATGGTATGGGTTGGTGGCATTTTCGGTGGTGTTGATGGAATGCTGATCGCCCTTTTGATTGCGGCTGTTATGAACTTTTTCTCTTATTTCTATTCCGATAAGCTTGTTTTAGCACAATATAATGCTGTAGAGGTAGATGAACATAGTGCACCTGGACTTATAGAGATCGTTAGACGTCTGGCAAACAAAGCAGGTTTGCCAATGCCAAAGGTATATATAGTTCCTGAACCGATTCCAAATGCCTTTGCAACTGGGCGAAATCCAAACCATGCAGCGGTAGCTGTTACAGAAGGGCTTTTGGATCTGCTTGATGAAGATGAGATCGAAGCAGTACTGGCACACGAACTTAGCCACGTTCGCCATTATGACATTCTCATAGGCACAATTGCAGCTACTATTGCCGGTGCTATTGCATGGATCGCAAATATTATGCAGTTTGGTGCATTTTTCGGAGGCGGTAGAGAAGAGGAAGATACACCAAATCCGATTATTATGATTCTTCTCTCTATCATCTTGCCTATTGCTGCGGGTATTATTCAAATGGCTGTAAGCAGAAGCCGAGAGTTTATGGCAGATGAAGGTGCGGCAAGAATTACAGGACATCCAGAGTGGTTGCAAAGTGCATTGATTAAACTTGAAAACTACAATGCTCAAGGACTCTTACCTGAAGCAACACCTGAAACTGCCCATATGTTTATAATAAACCCTTTTACAGGCAAAGATATAAGCTTTGCCAGCCTTTTTAGAACACACCCTACTACAGAACAGCGCATTGAGCGTTTAGAGCAACTTAAAAGAGAGATAATGTTGTAATATAGCTTTGTGGATGCTTTTTAAAAGCGTCCACATGCGCTACCTCATCAAAGATTTTAATTTTAGCAGATGGACAAATACTCTTAAGTAATCTGTAGTGATAATCAGAAAGAAGTGAGTCATTTGATTCAAAGATATAGAGTATCTCTCTTTTACACAACTTCTTACATCGCTCTCTATTATCTGCAAACTCAAAGTTTTGATCAAAAAATGTTTCAGCAATCCACTTTACATAACTGTAAGAGAAAGAAGGCAAATTAGCACGTTTCCAAAGCTCTTGTTTAACCAGTGCTTCAAAGTCGATCCACGGAGCATCAGCAGTAACTTTTACAAACCCTTCAGGCTCACTCTCTGCCATCATCAGTACAGTTACTGCTCCCATAGAAAAGCCGTGCAGATACCACTTATATTTGCCTTTTGGATCAATACTCTTTAACCAGCCAAGCATATCTTTATGCTCTTTTACACCAAAGTAAACACGCTTTCCACCACTCTCTCCATGAGCGCGCAGATCGACCATCATTACATTAAAGCCTCTGTTATGATAGACTTTCCCAAGCTCAAAGATACCGCTATGAAAGCCATTTCTACTTCCACCGTTACCATGCAAAAGAAGTACTGCTTTATCGCTTTTTGCAGGAATCCACCACCCTTTTAGTAAAAGATCATCATCTGTTTTGTAGTATATATCTTCATACTCTGCAGGCCACTCTGAAGGTCTCTTTTCAATCTTCTCATTAAACCCTAATGTCTGCTTATGCACTACCCAAAAGGGGTAAAGAAGTATAAAAAGTAAAAGTAGTAAAAAGAGCAATTTCATACAACTACCCGTCTAATTGAAGGGCTTAATTTAACTAAGATCTCATAAGCGATTGTATCAAACTGTTTTGCAGCATCTACTGCATTATCAAAAATCAAAATCTGCTCTTCATCAGTTTCAACTGAGATCGCATCCATCGATACACGCCCCAATATCTTCTTGCCATCAGGAAGAATATAAGGCTTACTTGATGAGCCTCTTAACCAACCATCACCATAACCTATATCGTAAGTTGAAACTACACCTCTGTTTTGCATTTGACCAGCTCCAGCGTAGCCTACTCTTTGCATTGCTGTAAGCTCTCTTGTTGAAATGCGATCAGCCCATAAAGACATAATTGGTTTAAGTTTTGGCAAGTTGAAAGGCTTTGGCATCTCAAGACAACCATATGCCGCTATGCCGACACGGGCTATATCTTCATCAAACTCATTTAGACGAAAGAGTCCTGCAGAGTTGCAACTATGCCACCTAACACCTTTGATAGAAAGCTTTTGAGCTAACTCTTTTATGCGATCAAACTCTTTATACTGCCAAAAAAACTCACTTCCCATCTCATCTGCACTTCTAAAGTGAGTCATAATACCTACAAGATTTAAACTATGTTTTTCAATCTCTTCAACTGCTTTTATAAACTCATTAGGCTTGACTCCATTACGGTGCATTCCTGTATCGACTTTTAACTCTACACTTGTACCTTT
>CAZGCF010000040.1:0-6016 GCA_964524095.1 uncultured Campylobacterales bacterium
AAATTTGGATGAAGCGTATCTCCATATAGACGTATCTTTGCATCTTGAAACCCTTGCATCTTCTTTGTCTCTAAAACCTCTCCGACAGGAATTCCTAAAGGGAAGATATGATCTAAACCACTTGTAATAACTTAATCACCAATATTAATTTTCATCCATTCAGGAATATATCTAACTACCATTGTACGAGCATCTAATCCAAATGCTATACCTGGAGCCTTTTCATCTCCAATATATACAGCAAAATTACATTCAGGATCTCCTGCTAATATCATCAACGGTCTATTCTTTTTCTCTACAATAATACCTACTGCATTACCCTCTTTGAGAACACCATAAATATATTGAGGATCATAATCTTTAAATCTTTCAAGCCAAAGTTTTTGAAAATTTCCAAGCTGTACATAGCCAAGGGGTTGTACAATCTGATTTGATATTATATTACCTTGAAGGGCTAACTCTTTTTTTAATAATTGATATCGCTCTGCATCACTACGATAAATATATAACCTATTTTTGCAAAAACCCAACTCATCTTTCAAATCTTTAATCTTTTTAGCTTGAAAGGTATGATTATCAATCCTATCAGATATAGATAGAGCGATTGAGTGATAAAATGACTCAACTTGAGATGAAAAGAGTGATATATATGTACGGAAAGAGGGGCTATAATATACCAATATTCCAGCCCCAATCAATAATGCTATAAGAAATGGTGCTCGGTAAAAAATTTTATTCATATGCAAGTTGCTGAAGCAGATCTATCTCTTCAAGTGCTCGTCCTGTTCCTTTGGCAACTGCAAGTAGTGGCTCTTCAGCTACATAAACAGGCAGTTTAACTACCTCAGATAGATATTTATCTAAAAGTCTAATCAATGCTCCACCACCAGTTAATATAACTCCATTTTCAACAATATCACCTGCAAGATCTGGACGTGCCTGTTCTAAAATACTTTTTAACGCTTCAGCAATCTCTCTTAAAGGTTCAGCCATAGCCTCTCTTGCATCTTCACTTGTCAACTCAATAGAGTTAAGCAAACCACTTACTTGATCTCTACCATTTACAACCATTGTAAGCTCCTCTTCAAGAGGCATAGCTGTTCCTATCGTGATCTTTATATCTTCAGCTACACGATCACCTATTAAAAGATTGTACTTTTTCTTTACATATTCAGATATTGCCTTATCTATCTTGTCTCCAGCTGTTCTAATAGACTTGCTAATAACAATACCACCAAGAGAAACAACGCCAATCTCCGTTGTTCCACCACCAATGTCAACAACAAGGTTACCATGAGCCTCTTTTACAGGTAGTCCAGCTCCAATTGCCGCAGCCATTGGCTCCTCGATCAAAAAGACCTCTCTAGCTCCAGCACTCAATGCAGATTCACGTACAGCTTTACGCTCAACTTGAGTCAATCCATAAGGAACACAAACAATAATACGAGGGCGAACGAATGATTTACGATGATGGGCTTTCTCAATAAAGTATCTAATCATCTTCTCTGTCATATCAAAGTCTGCAATCACACCATCACGCATAGGACGAATAGCCCTAATATTTCCAGGCGTCTTTCCAACCATCTCTTTTGCTTCGTGTCCAACAGCAAGTACTCGCTCTACTCCAGACTTGTTTGTCTGCACTGCAACTACAGATGGCTCATTAATAATGATACCCTCACCTTTTAGCAGCACAAGAGTGTTTGCTGTACCAAGATCTATAGCCATATCATTTGAAAAAAACCCTATCAATTTATCTAAAAACATTCTCAACCCCGCTTTAAATTTTTTTTATAATTTATGCACTCTTCTTAGTCTGTTTTATATGCAGAGGTTTTGCACCTTTTGTCACAACCTCTTCTGTTATAACAATTTCATAACCTGCATACTCAGGTAAATCAAACATAATATCAACCATAACCTCTTCAAGAATAGATCTTAATCCTCTTGCACCAGTTTTACGTTTAATTGCCAACTCTGCAATAGCTTCTAAAGCCTCTTTTTCAAAAGTCAAAGTAACATCATCTATTGCAAAAAGCTTCTTATATTGTCGAACCAGAGCATTCTTTGGTTCAGTTAATATTTTAACCATATCCTCTTTTGTAATCTCATTAAGAGTTGCAAGAACGTGCAGACGCCCAATAAGTTCAGGTATTAATCCATAAGCGACCAGATCATCTGCCTCAACAAAATTTAATACCTGCTCATCATCACGCTTAGATCTCTTTTCTTGGTTAAACCCAAGAACATTACCACCAAGTCTTCGTTTAATAATATCTGCTAAACCATCAAATGCACCGCCACATATAAAAAGAATATTTGATGTATCTATCTGAATAAAGTCTTGATTTGGATGTTTTCTGCCACCTTTAGGTGGAATATTGACTATACTTCCTTCAATAATTTTCAAAAGAGCCTGTTGAACACCCTCTCCAGAAACATCACGTGTAATTGAGCGATTTTCACTCATACGGGAGATTTTATCAACCTCATCAATAAATACAATCCCCTGCTCTGCCTTTTTTATATCACCATCAGCCGCTTGTAAAAGTCTTGTTAAAATATTTTCAACATCTTCACCAACATAACCAGCTTCTGTCAAACTCGTTGCATCGGCAATTGCAATAGGCACATCCAAAAACTTTGCAATTGATTGCGCCATCAATGTTTTACCGCTTCCTGTAGGACCTATAAGAAGTACATTCGATTTTGCGATCTCAGTATCATCATCTTCAAGACTACTCTGTTTAAAAATTCTTTTGTAATGGTTATAAACAGCTACTGCAAAGATCCGCTTGGCACGCTCTTGACCTATTACATACTCATCAAGTGCAGACTTTAGCTCTTTTGGAGTCATCAACTCCCGATCAACAACCTCTTTCTCATCTTCAAGCTCACCAAAAAGTATTTTATATGCAGATATCACACAATTCTTACATATATATACATTATTTCCTGCTAAAAGTGGATTATCTTGACTCTCATTAACTCCACAGAAACTGCAACTTCTATTAATCATTCATTGTCCTCTCATATGGAATGCCACGTTTTGTCTCCAATACAAAACGGCACATATTTTTCACCTCTTCGCTGTCGCTAGTATCTAACAGCCTCTTAGCTGTCTCTTTCAAAGGTTTACCCCGCTCAAAAAGCTCTTTATATGCTACTCTTAATGGATTTATTGCATCTCTAGATAATGCTCTACGCAATCCGGTTAAATTCAACCCTCTTAATACTGCACGATTACCCTCTGCAAGACAGTAAGGAGGTACATCCTGACTCAAAGCAGAAGCTCCTGCTATCATTGCAAGATCACCTATTTTAACAAATTGATGAATAGGTGTCATTCCACCAACAACTACTCCATTACCAATCTCAACATGACCAGCTAAAGTTGCGGCATTTGCAAAGATACAGCGATCACCAATTATGCAATCATGTGCGACATGCACATATCCCATAAAAAGGTTATCGTTGCCTATTTTAGTAACACTACCACCACCCTCTGTTCCAGGATTTAGTAGCGTAAACTCTCTTATTGTATTTCGATCACCAATGATTAACTGAACATCTTCACCATGAAATTTGAGATCTTGAGGAATTGATCCAACTACCGCATGAGAAAATATACGACAATCACTACCTATTGTTGTATCGCCATCAATTCGTGCACACTGCCCTATTGTTGTACGATCACCTATTTTTGCTTTAGCTGATACAAAGGCATATGGACCTACCTCTACATCAACTCCTAGCTCTGCACCATCTTCTACAATAGCAAGCGGTGAAATTTTTACACTCATAATCTATTCACCACCATCTATTTATCAACAATCATAGCTTTAAGTTCTGCTTCAGCTACAAGTTTATCATCAACATATGCTTTGCCGTCAAGTACCCAAATAGCACCCTTATGCTTAATAACTCCTAGTTTATAAACCAATTTATCACCAGGTCGTACAGGGTTTCTAAATTTGCATTTATCTATACTCATAAAGTAAACAACTTTATCTTGTGTCTGCTCTTGATCATCTTCACTCATACTCTCAAATGCTAAAATACCTCCAGCCTGTGCCATTCCTTCTATAATCATAACTCCAGGGTAGATTGGATGACCAGGAAAATGACCTTCAAAAACAGGTTCACTAATAGAGATATTTTTATAAGCCTCTATTGACTCACCTTTACTGCAAGCAACAACACGATCAACCAGTAAAAAAGGGTATCTATGAGGTAGAATTTTCTGAATTTGTACAACATCCATCATCTTTAAAACTATCCTTAGGTTGAAAATTATCTTATTTTATCATAAGAGTACTAATTTTTCTCTGACATCTTCAAAAGCAGTAGATTCTATCAAAACTTCCAGTTTCCCCTCTGGAATCTCTTCTAAAACTATCAATGGCGATAGATCCCACAACCCTAAGCCTATTTTCTCCCTAACAAATAGATCAATATTAAATGGTGGTGGATTAAAAATAAGCTCTTTAACACTTTTGTAACTAGAGTGTGAGAGTTCATTATAGTTTTCAAGTCTCATAAACCTTATCTCTTCTCTATTGAACCAGTAAAGCCCATCTAACTGCATATCAATTTTACCATTTGTGTATCGTCGCTTCATAACAGAGTATGGCAAAATGTAGCTTGGAATTGTTCTCTTTTTATGCTTTACCCATCCAAACTTAAGCCTATAATTTAGAAACTTTTGACGTACTATTTTATAGTCTTGATTCTTATGTTCAACATCTATACGATTTTCATACATAGCATGACTCTCTTCTATTGAACCTGGCAACACCCTTCCATCAATAGGTGAAAAGAGTTCATCTGCTAACTTTTTCTGCTGATCACGCTGAATTGTCAAACCAAAAAGACAGCCGCAATAGTCTTGACGATAGAGCTTTTCTCTTTTGCTTATCTGTTGTTGCAACTGCGTTCCGCCACCACTTCGATAATCTACAAATATAAACTCAACACCATACTCTTTGGCAAATCTCTCACCAGTTCTTTTTAGCTGTTCTTGAGACTTTTTTGGGCTTACAAGAAGAGTTGTAGTCATACTCTTCTCACCCAATTCACGAGCCTTTTTTGCACTAACCTCAAATCTGCGATCAAAGCATATTTCGCACCTAATACCCTTTTCAGGATCTTTCTCATACCCTTTAACAGCATTCATCCAAGATTCAAAGTCATATGAACCTTCAATTAACTCTATACCCAGACGATCGCAACTTCTCTGTACATCTAAAAGTCTCAATCTATATTCACTATAAGGGTGTATATTTGGATCGTAAAAAAATCCAACTAACCGCTCATTTGGAAAATCTTCCCGTAACTTTTGCAAAAAAAAGTGACTATCAACACTGCAACATATATGTACTAACATAGAACTCTGCTCATCACATATTATCTAACTCTTTAATCCACTCACTCACTACTGCATCGCTTGGCATTCTCCAATCACCTCTTGGTGAAAGAGCAATCGTTCCTACTTTTGGACCATCAGGCATACAGCTTCGTTTAAACTGTTGAGAAAAGAAGCGCTTTAAAAAGAGTTTCAACCACTTCTTAAGAGTCTCATCATCATACTTTTGTCTAAATGCTGTTTTTGCCAAGAAGAGGATCTTTTGTGGATCTGCTCCACTTTTTATCATATGATAGAGGAAAAAGTCATGAAGTTCATATGGTCCTACTACCTCTTCTGTCTTCTGCGTAATATTATCATTTTGCGAAGGTAAAAGTTCAGGACTAACAGGTGTTGCAAGTATATCTCTTAAAACATCTGAAATATCAGGATAGATCTCTGCAGACCACTCTACCAAATATCTTATCAATGTTTTTGGTATTCCTACATTTATTGCATACATAGACATATGATCACCATTATAGGTACTCCACCCAAGAGCCGATTCACTTAAATCACCTGTACCTAATACGATTCCTTTTAACTTATTGGCTAAATCCTTAAGAATCTGCGTCCGTTCTCTTGCATGAACATTCTCATTTACTTCTGTAT
>CAZGCF010000040.1:6026-8314 GCA_964524095.1 uncultured Campylobacterales bacterium
ACTGTATGCTCATTTGGATCGTGTCCTATAGTTTTGAAATGATCTAAACAGGCTGTTGTGATATCTACAGTTTTTAGTGTTACACCAAGCCCTTCACAAAGCCTTATAGCATTTTCAAAAGTGCGTCCAGTAGTTCCAAAACCAGGCATTGTAACGCAAACAATATCTTTTGGATCCCTTTGCATTATCTCATAAGTTTTATATGTTGCCAAAAGTGCCAATGTTGAGTCAAGACCACCTGATACTCCTATGACACACTTTTGAGATCCTATATGTTCAAGACGTTTAGCTAAAGCTGATGCTTGTATAGAGAAGATCTCTTTACACCGCTTAGTTCTCACTTTTTTATCACTCGGCACAAATGGATGAGGATCTATGAATCTATTTAACTGTACGATTTGAGGTACATCAGATAAATTGACTACTCTAAACTCTCTGCACTCTCCATCGCTAAAACTGCTTTCACTAATACGCATCATTTTAAGTCTAGCCAAGTCAACATCAGCAAAAATGATCTGAGACTCATCTAAAAACCGCTCTCCATGCTCTAATAAACTACCATTTTCAGCAATCATAGCGTCACCACCAAAGACTACATCGGTAGTTGACTCTCCCACTCCACAAGAGGCATAGACATAAGCCGCCATACACCTAGCACTTTGTGAAGATACAAGACTCTTTCGGTAATCACTCTTACCTACAATCTCATCACTTGCCGAGAGATTAAATAGAAGTGTTGCTCCAGCAAGAGCCTGATATGAACTAGGTGGTATAACACTCCATAAATCTTCGCAAACCTCTATACCAAATATTAGCTCACTATCTCTTTTAAAGAGCAGATCTACACCAAACGGTACAGATTGACCTGCAACTTCAATCATCTCATTCTTTATATTTTTTCCACTAGAGAACCAACGCTTTTCATAATACTCTTTATGCTCAGGTACAAAAATCTTGGGTACAACACCTAAAATTTTACCCTTTTGTATAACAACAGCACAGTTGTAAAGACGATTTCTATGCCAAAGAGGTGCTCCAACAATTGCAACACTATCTAAATTGATTGATTCATCCAAAAGTTTAGATAAACCAACACTAACAGCATTATGTAAAGCCTCTTGATAAAAGAGATCAGCACAACTATAACTACTAACAGAAAGCTCTGGAAAGAGTATAACACTGGTTTGGTTCTTTTCAGCAATTTTCCATAAATCTATAATATGCTCTACATTAGAAGTTACATCAGCTACTCTTACCTTTGGTACACCTGCTGAAACTCTATAAAAACCAAACATTGCAATAGACTATCTTACACTATGTATCTCTATTGTTTCAATTATATCGTTTTGATCTATAGAGTCTAGTACTTTCATACTCTCATCATCGCCTTCTTCGATCCCTCCAAAAACAGTATGTACACCATCAAGATGTGGACAAGGTACAAAACAGATAAAAAATTGGCTTCCGCCTGTATCTTTACCCGCATGAGCCATAGAGATTGTTCCCTTTACATGCTTATGGGTATTTTTTTCAGTTTCACAAGCTATTGCCCAACCAGGTCCACCTGTACCAGCTCTAGCAGGATTTCCTCCAGGTCCACTGTGAGGGCATCCACCTTGAGCCATAAAACCTTTAATTACACGGTGAAACTTTAGATTGTCATAAAATCCATCTTTAGCAAGTGTTGCAAAGTTGGCAACAGTATTTGGTACCTCATCTACATAGAGTTTAAGCCAAATTTCACCTTTGTTTGTCTTGATTTTTGCATATTGAAACTGATTCATAGTATCTTGATCATAATTGTATGTTTTTAACTTTTTTCCAAACATATTTTTTCCTTAATAATATATAATGTTACAATGATAGGTTAGCATATAAAATATATTAGAAACCTGATATTATGAGAGATTAGCGGATTATATAAAGTTTTATAAAGATTATGAAGCTATTAATTTTAAGCATAATACGTTTATGCATAGGAAAATTTGATACTTCAAGGTAACAGAAGAGTTCGTTAAGACCTTCACGTTCACTTTTTGTCAAATTACTCATCTACTACCTTTTCTGCCCTTTTTATTCTAACTTTCTTTCCCTAAATATTGAACTTAGAATTATACTTTTAAAAACTGTTAATTTTATTAAAAAATCGGCTTTTTAATATAACAATTAAATTTTTAGAGTAAATAAACTGCCAGTTAACAGAAATATAAATACTATATTAGTAAACTAATCAAATTTATTAATTTTAAAATAAGTTATCAACATTACTATTCAAATAATATGAGAAT
>CAZGCF010000041.1:0-8189 GCA_964524095.1 uncultured Campylobacterales bacterium
CTATTGGTTACAGATAAAATCTATATGAATAGCAGATGAAAAAATTTTCATATTCAATTCATTTTGGTTTAATATCTTTCTATTATACTTATTTTTATGAGTAATGAAAAAGAGATTGTTGTATATTGTAAAGATATTATAAAGGCTTATGGAAGCGGTAGTTCAGAGGTTTTGGCGCTTCGTGGTGTAGATATTGAGATCTATAGAGGTGAATTGATGATGATTGTTGGTCCCTCTGGGTGTGGAAAGACAACATTTATCTCTATCATCTCTACTATGCTTTCCTTTGATAGTGGCGTTTGCAAAGTGTTGGGTTTGGATATTTCTAAAATCTCTGAAAAAGAGAGAGTTCTTTTTAGAAGAGAGAACATTGGTTTTGTATTTCAAGCTTTTAATCTTTTGCCGGCACTTACTGCACAAGAGAATGTGGCAGTTCCTCTTTTGGTTAAAGGTGTTGATAGAAAAGAGGCGATGGAGAGGGCTGTTAAAGCACTTGTTTTGGTTGGTTTAAATAAGAGACATAGTGCATTGCCTTCTCAGATGAGTGGGGGAGAGAAGCAGCGCGTTGCAATTGCCCGTGCTATTGTTCATAATCCAAAACTGATCATTTGTGATGAACCTACAAGCAATCTTGACCACTCAACGGGACTAAATGTGATGAGACTTTTAAGTAAGCTATCTAAAGAGTTGCAAACGACAGTGGTTGTTGTGACACACGATAATCGGATCTTAGAGTTTGCAGATCGGATCGCCTATATGGATGATGGAAAAATTACAGATATAAAAGAGAGATTATGAAAAAGTTTTATTTTATTATAGGATTGTCTCTTTTAGGGATAATTTTAACCGTTACACTTATCTTGCAACAGTCTGATCCTGCTAAGGTAGATACAGTGCCGATTCCACAATGGAATATACCATTTAAATCGTTTGTTGCCGGAACTGGTATTGTTGAATCAAGTACGAGAAATATCTCTGTTGGTACTCCTGTTTCAGGTGTTGTAGAAGAGGTCTATGTCAAAGCTGGAGATAGGATCAAAAAGGGTGATCCTCTCTTTAAAATCGATGATCGTCACCTTAGAAACCAACTTCCATACTTGAAAGCAAAGGTTGAAGAGGCACGCACTGCTATGATCAAATATAAAAATATTTATGAGATAGATAAAAGACTCTACAAAGAGTCTGCAGGTGGAGCGATAAGTAAAAAGAGTTTTGAAATATCTAAAGACAACTATTTGCATTCAAAGGCAGTTTTAAAAACTGCTATTGCTAAAATGAAGAGTATTGAAAAAGATATAGAGAGATATACGATAGATTCGCCGATTGATGGCATTGTACTTCAATGCAATGTAACACCTGGTGCTTTTTTAGAAGCGTCATCTCCAACAACACCTTTTTTAGTGATCGGAAGTAGTAAGTTAAACCTTCGTGTTAATGTAGATGAGTATAATGCTTGGCGTATTCAACCGGGTGCTAAGGCTGTTGCCTTTGTGCGTGGACACCCTGAAATGAGACTCTCACTTAAGTTTTTGCGTATAGAGCCATATATTGTTCCAAAAAGTGTTACTACAGGGTTACCGACTGAAAGAAGCGATGTACGTGTTATTCAAGTTATCTATAGATTTGAGAAACCATCATTTCCACTATATGTCGGAGAGACAATGGATGTTTTTATAGATGCAGATCAAAGGGTAGGGCAGAGATAGATGTTAAATATTGCCATTAAAATGTTATGGGGTGATCGTACCAAATTTTTTGGTCTTCTTTTTGGTATCTCATTTACTGCTTTTCTTGTAACTTTTGCACTCTCTTTCTTTGCCGGTTTTATGACAAACAGTTTTGCTTTGATCTCTGAAAATCCTACCGCAGATGTCTGGGTGATGGACCCGGCAGTACAATCTACTGAGATGACTATAAATATGCCTGAATCGGTACTAAGCCAAGTTAAAAGTATTGATGGTGTCAACTATGCTACGCCTCTTGCGATAGGTGATATTAGTGTTCGCTTTCCAAATGGGAGGTTTCAAACTTTTCAGATGATTGGTGTAGATGATGCAACATTGGTAGGTGTTCCAAAACCCTATTTTGGGGATATAGAGACTCTGCTACATATTCCGGATGCTGTCATTGTTGCTTCTGGTGGTACAGAGGGAAAACTGCAAACGCCTCTTTACAAAAGAGATCAGTGGGCATATGATGGAGTTCATCTCTCTGTGCCTATGAGATCTTTAAAAGCTGGTGATGAGTTACTAATTAATAATAAAAGAGTCTTTGTTGCAGGGGTTGCAAAGACAATTCCACGATTTCCTCCAAGACCTTTAATTTATACAACCTTTTCTACCTTTAAAAAGATTTTGCCATCAGAGAGTCGATACATCACATTTGTTCTGGTCTCTGCCAAGCCTGGTGTATCGCCTGAAAAATTGGCTCAAAGGATCAGCACAATTACAGGCTTTAGTGCAAGAACAGCTGATGATTTTAAGAAAGAGACCATCAAATGGTACCTGATAAACTCAGAAGATGTTGGTGATATGAGTGCAATGCTAATACTTGCTATGACAGTTGGCTTTGGTTTTACAGGTATTATGCTCTATATGTTTACCTATGAAAATCTTCAACAGTATGCAGTGCTTAAAGCGATTGGTACATCAGACAAAACATTGCTGTCAATGATATTTACACAAGCATCAATTACTGCCTTCATTGGAGCTGGCATAGGCATTGGAGCGTGTGCTTTGGTAGGGGAGTTGATTGTTGGTTTTGAGATAAATTATCCTTTTAGGCTGATGTGGTTTGGCCCTTTGATTGGTATTTTGGGCGTTATGATGATTAGTTTGACTGCTGTACTGATTAGTATGCGACCTCTTTTAAAACTTGATCCTGTTAGAGTCTTTTCTGGAAAGTAAAAGATTATATTTTAAACAGATAGTTAGATTTTAATCATTGTGCTATAATATATTATAATACACATAGATTGAAACCAAAGGATTTGAGATGAATAGCTATGGTGTAACAGATATTCAAACTAAACCATCCCTTATCAAAAGGGTATTATATATCCGTAAAATATATGAAAGTTACATCTTACCTGTAGAGAATCTCTGTTAGTTAAGATTTTTGCTTGATTTAATGTAAATTTATGGAATAGATATTGCTTGTAAAAATCTATTCTATAAAGGAGCAAATTATGACAGTAAACTCAAGTGGTGCAATGCAACAGGCACAAATGAGACAGATGAATGGTGCAGGTGGTGCTGGTAATGGTGGAATGAAAGATATTATGCAATCACTGTCACCGGAAGAGAGAACAGAGTTAAGAGAACAAATGAGTTCTTTAAGTATGGAAGATAGACAAAAGGCAATGTCTCAAGTGAAAGAGGTTGATAAAAATAGTATGAGTGCAGAAGACTATTTTCAATCTCTGTTAGATATATTGAATCCAACTAAAGATGACAACTCTCAAGTCAGTGCTTCAAGCTTCTCTATTTATGCATAAAGAGATGACTATCATTAAATTGGTGTAAACCTTTACATTAATTAATGGTAGTTTAAACAACTACTCTCTTTTCTCTTCCAATCTTTTTGCAATATATAAAGTTATATTACTTCATAAGAGTCAATTCTTTTGAGGAACAATAATGAAATTACTATTTGCATCAGCTGAGATTTCTCCTTTTGCTAAAAGTGGGGGATTGGCTGACATATCTTTGGCTCTTTCTAAATTATTAAATAAAAAAAGCGATGTTACGGCAATTATGCCTCTTTATAAATGCATAGATAGGACTCATTATGATATTCGTTCTACTGGAGAGTGTTTTAACCTCTATTTTGGGGGTGTTTCTTATGATATTGAGCTTTTTACTACAACAATAGAGGGTTTAAAAGTAGTTTTTGTTTACAATGAACTATTGTGTGAACGAGATTTTTTGTATGGACATTCTGGAGAAGGGTACGAAGATAATGATTTGAGATTTGCTATCTTTTGTCATGCGATTGTTGAGATAGTTAAAAGAGACTTTTTTGATATTTTGCATCTTAATGATTGGCATACTGCACTTGCTGCACTTTTAGTGCGTGATGCAGGTTTAAGTACCAAAATAGTCTATACAATTCATAACCTTGCTTATCAGGGACTCTTTCCAAAATCTTCTATGGTTCGAACTGGAATTGATCCAAAACATTTTAGGATGGAAGAGGTTGAGTTTTATGGAGAGGTAAATTGGATGAAAGCAGGCGTTGGGAACGCTGACGCAGTTACAACAGTTAGTCCAAGTTATGCAGTTGAGATTCTAACACCTGAATTTGGTTGTGGATTGGATGGCTATTTGCGTCTTCATAGTGAGAAGTTAACCGGTATTCTAAATGGGATCGATACCAAACTTTTTGATCCATCTACCGATCCGGCACTTCCTGCAACATATAGTAAAACTTCAAAAAGAGGGAAAATGGTCTGCAAAAAGTCATTTTTTCGTGAGATTGAGATGGATCAATCTAGATTCCCACTTTTTATATTTATTGGTCGATTTGTAGAGCAAAAGGGGCTTGAACTTATAATTGAGTCACTTGAAGAGATGTTAAAACGACCTTTAGTGTTTGCTATGCTTGGTGATGGGGAGGAGAAGTACCATTCTGCTTTGCAAAAAGTGGCACAAAAAGAGTCTAACTTTCATCTACATTTTGGTTATGATGAAGCTTTTGCACATAAAATGTATGCATCGGCAGACTTTTTGGTTATGCCTTCACTCTTTGAACCATGTGGGTTAAACCAGATGATTTCGATGCGTTACGGTACCATTCCACTGGTTCACAAAACTGGAGGCTTAAAAGATACCGTCCACCAAATCATACCAAGAAAGAGAGTTTGTGGTATGGGATTTATCTTCGATAAAATGAAAAAAGATCTCTTTTTGCAAAGTATAGATAGTGCAATTAAACTATATGTAAACAGAAGAAAGTTAAATAGTATCCGTACATTTAATATGAGTTGCGATTTTTCTATTCAAAAGTGTGCTAAAGAGTATCTGAAACTTTATGAGAGTCTCTTATGAGTCAACTTGCCATTGATGTTGGCGGTACGTGGTTACGTTATGAGCTTCTTGGTAAAGATGATGTATGTGGTAAGTTTTCAAGCAAAAAAGAGCCACTTTTAGACTTTATTGCATCAATGTTACGGTGTTTTCCACAGATCGATGCTGTAGCAGTATCTTTTGCCGGACAGGTGCATAATGGAGAAATCCTTTCAGCACCAAATATTGATGTTAAAGAGCTAGAACTTAAAGATTTTGTTGAAACAAATTTTGGTGTATCTCTTAGATTGGAAAATGATCTTAATTGCGCAGCATTGGCTGAGTCAGTTTACTGGAATGAAAGAGAGCTTGTAGCTCTTTACTCTGGTACAGGAGTTGGCGGTGGTTTGATTGTCGATGGCAAAATTGTGCATGGGTGGCGTAATCTTGCAGGTGAGATTGGTCATATACCATATAAAACAGCGCCTTTTAAGTGTGGTTGCGGAAAAGATAATTGTCTTGAACTTTATGCTTCTGGAAGTGGTATTAAAAAATGGATAAAGTATTTTGGATGTAAAGAAGAGACAACTTTGCAACAGTTAAAGAGTTCAAAAAATTCTTCAGCTATGAAGATAGTAGAAATTTACATTGAAGCTTTGATTTATGCAGCAGCTACAATAGTTACGATTATGAATCCAAAGATTTTAGTTCTTGGAGGTGGTGTGATTGATCAAAATCCTGATTTAGTTGAAACAGTTTGTAAACGCATTGGTGATTATGCTCTTTTGGCAAGTTGCGAGGGGCTTATAATAGAGAAGAGCCGTATTGAAAATGGATCATTGGAGGGTGCAAAGATTTTATTAAATAGAATAGCTTGAAAAGTTTTAACCATATCCAAGCACTCTTTTTATATAATATTCGCTACTTTTAGATTTTAATGCAAGGGTACCCGTATGCAACAGAATATCGCCGAGATTTTAAAGGCACACAAACTTTCCGAAGAAGATTATGAGCATATAAAAAAGATATTGGGACGTGAACCTAATCTGGTCGAAATTGGAATTTTCAGTGCAATGTGGAGTGAACACTGTAGTTACAAGTCGAGTAAAAAGTATCTGCGAGGTTTCCCAACTGAAGCACCATGGGTTATTCAAGGACCTGGTGAGAATGCTGGTGTTATTGACATAGGCGACGGTTATGCAGCTGTCTTTAAGATGGAGAGCCATAACCATCCTAGTTTCATTGAACCATATCAAGGTGCTGCAACAGGTGTTGGTGGCATTTTACGTGATGTTTTTACAATGGGAGCTAGACCTGTAGCAAATCTAAACGCTCTTCGTTTTGGACGTGTTCGTGGAGATGACCAAACTGCGGCTTATCAGCGTCATCTTGTTCGCGGTGTTGTAGCAGGTATTGGTGGATACGGAAACTGTATGGGTGTTCCTACAGTTGGCGGTGAAACATTCTTTGATGAGAGCTATAACGGAAATATTCTTGTAAATGCCTTTACTTTAGGAATAGCTAAAGCTGATGAGATATTTTACGGAAAAGCAGAAGGTATAGGAAACCCTGTCATATATGTTGGTTCCAAAACTGGACGTGATGGATTGGGTGGAGCTGTTATGAGTTCAGACAGTTTTACTGAAGAGTCAAAATCGCTTCGTCCTACAGTTCAGGTTGGAGACCCATTTACTGAAAAATTGCTACTTGAAGCTTGCTTGGAGCTATTTAAAACAGATTATGTAGTAGGTATTCAAGATATGGGTGCAGCAGGTTTGACATCTAGCTCATTTGAGATGGCAGGCAGAAGTGGCAGTGGTATGCGCATGGATCTAGACAAAGTTCCTATGCGTGAAGAGGGAATGACACCTTATGAGCTGATGCTTAGTGAATCTCAGGAGCGTATGCTTATTTGTGCTCGCAAGGGAACGGAAGATAAGATCATAGAGATTTTTGAAAAGTGGGAGCTTGATTGTGCTGTAATTGGTGAAGTTACAGATACAGGGTTGATGGAACTCTATTGGCATGGCGAAAAGGTTGCTGAAGTGCCTGTCGATCCTGTTAGTGAAGAGGCTCCTGTACTAGATCGTCCTGTATCTCGTCCTAAATATTTGGATGAAATCAAAGATATTGATATTGATAAATATGAACTTCCTTCTAACCAAGAAGCTTTTGAAAAATTGGTTCAGTCAATTGAAGTAGTTGATAAAGCTTGGGTCTATGAGCAGTATGACTCTATGGTTCAGACCAATACGATCAAAAATGGTGGTAAGCTTGATGCTTCTGTAATACGCGTTAAAGAGAATGGTCGTGCTATTGCGATGAGTTCTGACTGTAACCCAAGATACTGCTACATTGACCCTAAAGGCGGTGCTGCGGCAGCTGTCATAGAGTCTGGACGAAATGTCGCAATGAGTGGTGCTAGACCTTTAGCAATTACTGACTGTCTAAACTATGGTAATCCTGAAAATCCAGAAGTAATGTGGCAGTTTGCACAAGGTTGTGAAGGTATTAAAGAGGCATGCTCTAAGCTAAATACACCTGTAACTGGTGGAAATGTTTCACTATATAATGAAACAAATGGTGTCAGTGTTTTCCCAACACCAACAGTTGCCATGGTTGGCGTAAATGAGTCTCAAGAGAATGTTCTTCCTTCAACTTTTCAAGATGAGGGAGATACTCTTCTTTTAATTGGTGAAACCGATAAAGAGTTTGGTGGTAGTCTATATCTTAAAGAGCTATTTGGTGTAACAGGCGGTAAGTTGCCTAAGATTGACTACGATAAAGAGTTAGCACTTTGGGATCTGGTTATAGAGGCAAATAGAAAAGGACTTCTAAAAGCTGCTAAAGACTTGAATGTAGGCGGTTTAGCTATAGCAATCGCAAAGATGGCAGCTGTTAGTGGTATGGGTGCTGATGTTAATGCAGAGCTGAAAGAGGATGTAAATATCTTCAGCGAAAGTTTTGCTAGAGCGATTCTTGAAGTAGATCCAAAGAACTTAGATGCTGTAGCTCAAATGGCAAAAGAGCGAGGATTGAAGTGTGAGGCTATTGGATCTGTTGGTGGCGACTATGTTAAAGTTAATAATGTCAAGATGCCAATGGCTGAGTTGAAAGATCTCTATTTTAATACATTTAAGCGAATCATAGAACAAGATATCTAGGTTTGTAGGGTGCAGTGTC
>CAZGCF010000042.1:0-8001 GCA_964524095.1 uncultured Campylobacterales bacterium
TATGTCCGCCATCTAGAGCCGGAATAGGGAGTAGGTTTAAAACTCCAAGGTTAACTGAAATCAGTGCTGCTAAAATAAAGAGTGCAACAATTCCATGTTGACTAGCTTCAGCAGTCACTTGAACAATAGAGATAACACCACCCATCTCTTTTGCCGGAATGACTCCCTCTATCAATTTCTCTACACTTAAGACAATCATTTTGCTTGCTTCAACTGTTTTGTTCCAAGCAAAAGATAAAGCTTGAATTGGATCATAGATCTTAGTTACTATCTTTCCACTTGGACCAATACCAACCATTCTTCGTTTAACTGTTTCACCAAAAATATTTTTTGTTTCAAGAACTTTTGGAGTTACTGTTACAGATAGAATTGAACCATTACGATCTATTAGCATCTCTATAGAGCCATTTGATGCACCAATAGTTTTACTGAGATCATCCCATATTTGTATAGGCTGATTATTTATCTTAATAATTTTATCACCTTTTTGCAATCCTTGTTGCTTGGCAGGTGAGTCCGGTTGAATTGAGCCTATAACAGGTGCATAATCATTGGCTCCCATCAATGCAATGGCATAGTAAAGAAAAAAAGCGAGCAGAAAGTTAAAAAATGGTCCACCTATAAGGATGATAATACGTTGCCAAGGTGGTTTCATATTGTAACTGTCTGGATCTAAACTGATCTTTGTAGGATCAGAATCATCCTGTCCCTTCATCTTTACATAACCGCCAAGTGGTACAGCACTAATTGCATACTCTGTACCATTTAGCGCTTTTGAGAATATAACTTTACCAAAACCTATGGAGAATCGTTCAACGTGAACTCCAAAAAAACGTGCCGCAAGAAAGTGTCCTAGTTCATGAAAAAAGATCAAAAACGAAAGGACAAGAATAGATACAATAAGACCCATTAACGTCCTTTAATATAGTCTCGAATATACTCATATCCGCTATAAAGTGTAATTGCTACTGCAATCCAAAGAAGAGGTGTTCCACCTGGCCAATCCATTGTTAAAAACCCTATTGCAAACATTTGTGCAACTGTTTTTACCTTGCCCATCCAAGATGCTGATACATCTTTACCTTCACTTACTATCATTACACGAAGTCCCGTAATGAAAAACTCCCTACTTAAAATAAGAAATATAGCTATCACATCTGCACGTCCCAAAACTACCAAACCTAGGAATGCAGCTAGTGTTAGCATTTTATCGGCAAGTGGATCAATAATTTTTCCAAGTGTTGTAATCTGATTACATTTGCGTGCAATATATCCGTCAAAGAAGTCTGTAACACTAGCTAAGACAAATACAAGTGCTGAAAAATAGTCAAGCCAACTTGAATCTATATCTTGCAAAACTGATGCTTCTCTATAGGCTAATAGCCAAAGCATCAGAGGTGCCATAAAAAGGCGTAAAAAAGCAAGAATGTTTGGTAGATTAAAGATCATTGAAAGCTTGTGCCTCCATCTATGATGATTGTTTGACCAGTAAGCCAAGAGCACTCATCTGTACATAAAAACCAACACATTCCTGCGAGGTCTTCAGGCTCTCCCATTCTATTAAGAGGTGAGCGTTCTACAACTTCAGCCTTTACCTCTTCATAGTTAGGGAACTTTTTAAGAGCATCTGTATCGATAGGACCGCCACTCACAGCATTTACACGTATTCCCTTTTCGCCAAGCTCTGTTGCCGCATATTTAACCATTGTTTCAACAGCCGCTTTATTTGTACCATGACCAGCATAATTTGGAGAATAGACTATGTTACCTGTTGAGCTAAGAGAGATGATACTTCCACCACCAACTTTTTCCATACGTTTTGCTGCCTCTTGAGCACCAATAACAAATGCTGTAACAGTAGCAGTATAAATATTGCATAGTCCTTTAGGCTTTAGACGCATAAAAGGACCAAAACCTCCTACAACAGCACGGCCAGAGATAATAGCATTAGATATAAAGAAATCGACGCGATCAAAATCCTCATCAATCTGTTTGAAAAGATCTTTGTATGTTTCAGGCTCTAAAATGTTTAGGTGATAAGGTACTGCTTTAACACCATACTTCTCTTTTACATCATCTGCAATTTTTTGCGCCTCTTGCTCATTTGAATTGTATGTAAATGCGACATTTACACCCTCTTTAGCAAATCTATATAAAATTGCTTTTCCAATGCCTCTTGTTGCACCGCTTATAACTAAAACTTTACCTTGCATATTTGAACTCATTAATTTACTCCAGGAATTTTATATTGATTTATAACTTTTTCTATTTGACGCATATGTTCTTTAGTTGGTTGTGTCAATGGTAAACGATACTCAAGTCTATCTATTAGACCTGCAATATACATTGCTGCTTTAATTGGAATAGGGTTACTCTCTATAAATAGAACTTTGTTTAGATCGTAAAGTTGATCACTAAACATTTTTGCTTCTGTAAAGTTACCTTCTTCTGCTGAGTGTATAAGATGAGATATTAGATCAGGAAGTAGATTTGAAGTTACAGAGATACATCCATCTCCACCTGTTGACATAATGGGAAGATTTATAGCATCATCACCACTTACAACTACAAGATTTGGTCGTTTCGCTTTTAAATGTACTGCTCTTTCTACTGAACCTGTTGCCTCTTTGATTGCATAAATATTACTAACTTCATCAAAGAGTCTAAAGACTGTATCTGGGGCAATATCTAGTGCAGTTCTTCCCGGTACATTATATAGCATCACAGGAATTTCAACCGATTCGGCAATCGCTTTATAGTGTTGATATATACCCTCTTGTGTAGGTTTATTGTAGTATGGGCATACAGAAAGAATGGCATCTGCACCTGCCTTTTCGGCAAATTGTGCTAAATCTATAGCTTCATGAGTAGAGTTGCTTCCTGCTCCTGCAACCACTTTTACATCTGTTCCTTTACAAACACTTACTGCTGTTTCAATACACTCTTTATGCTCATCATGAGTAAGTGTCGCACTTTCACCAGTAGTTCCAACAGGTACAACAGCATCAATACCGTTGTCGATCTGACGTTTGATCAGTTTTGCAAACTGTTCATGATCTACTTTTGAGTTTTTAAAAGGGGTTATAAGTGCTGTCATTGCACCAGTAATTATTTTACTCATTTTGCTTCACCTTTTCGTAAAATGACTGTCACCGATTTCTCCTTGTTAAGATAGCGTTTAGCTACTGTCTGTATCATTTCAGGTTTTAGTTTTTCTATATTCTCTTCGTATGTCAACAATGGCTTTATATCTCCACGTGCAAGATAGCCTCCAAAAAGGTCTGCAACATTACTGGAGTTTTCCATACTGAAGATGAAAGCCGCTTTTGTATTTACCTTTACCTTTTTCAGCTCATCTTCGCTAATACCTTCACTTTTTATCTTCTCTATTTGGTTCCATATCTCTTTTTCAACATCTTCCGCTTTTATACCTGGGTTGCAGACTGCTAAAAATAGAAATACACCAGGATCTTTTAATTCCATATTATAGGCATATAGTTGATTTACCATCTTCTTTTTGTCAACAAGATCTTCAATCAGGCGACTACTTTTGCCCTGACTTAAAAGCTCACTAAGTGCTGAAAGTGCCGGTTGATCTTCGTGTTGGAAGTTTGGAATAGGGAAGGTGATAGCAACTATCTCAACTTCACTCTCTTTATAAATAACAACTCGTTTTGGACCATCCGGTTCTGGCTCTTTTGCGTGAACTTCAGGAATGTCACAGCAGTTTTCAATCTTTTCAAAGTGCTTTTTGGCTGATTCAAAAACTGTTTCAGGCTCTACATCTCCCGCTACAACTATAATGGCATTTTTAGGTTGATAGTATGTTTTATGGAAGTTGCGAATATCTTCTATACTCCAGTTTAAAATATCATTCATAAAACCGATTGGTGTCCAATGGTATGGATGGTAAATATATGCATTATTAAATAGGCGGAAATATAGATAACCTACCGGATTATTGTCTGTTCTCCAGCGTCTCTCTTCAGCAACAACTTTTCTCTCTGGTTGAAACTCTTCATCTTTTAAACTCAAGTTTGCCATCATATCGGCAAAAAGTGATAGTGATCTATCTAGATTTTTACTGGAACTTTTAATAAAGTAGTGAGTATAGTCAAAACCTGTAGAAGCATTATCTATACCTCCAAACCGTTTGACAATCTTGTCAAATTCACCTGCTTCCATATTTTTGGTAGATTTGAAGTTCATATGTTCTAGCATATGGGCAATACCACTTTTTCCCATTACTTCATTACGACTTCCTACTTTGTAGAAGATGTCTGTTGTAATAACCCCACTCTCATTTTTAAGGGGAATAACAACAACTTCAAGATCATTTTTTAATGTTTTTGTATAGTATTTAGGTAAACTGCTTGCCATTAGGGCTCCTGACAAAGAATTGAGAATTAAGAATTGAGAATTAAGAACAATAAAAATAAAAATGTATTTTAGCCAAAAATTTGTCATTTTCTATCGGCTCCAATAGCTTCATTTATATTTTTATATCCATCTTTTTCTAAAAGTTTTAGTAGTGTTTGATTTATATTTTTGGCAACTTCTGGTCCTTTAAAGATAAGTCCTGTTAAGACTTGAACTAGATTGGCTCCTGCACGGATTCGTCTATAGGCTTCATAACCGCTATCTATGCCTCCAACTGAGATAAGAAGAGTTTTTCCATAAAGCTCATCAGCTATGGCATCAAATATTTCAAAACTTTTATCTCTAATAACACGACCACTAATACCACCAACCTCTTTAGGCTCTTTAACAAGTGAATAGTCTATGCTGGTATTTGTTGCAATTATACCATCTGCACCAGCTGAAACTGCTCTACTGCATAGCATTACTGCTTCTTCTTTACTCATATCAGGGGCAATTTTTAGCAAAATGGGCTTCTCTGTAAGAGATTTTCCCATATCAAATAGCTCATCAATGAATGTCTCATTTTGTAAATTTCTTAGTCCAGGTGTATTTGGAGAAGATATATTGATTACAAGGTAGTCGCATAGCTCTCTAAATGCTTTAATGCCATGCTCATAATCTTTTAAAGCTTCATGTTCAGGAGTTACTTTATTTTTTCCAATATTAACTCCAATAGGTGTTACATAAGGGTAACGCTTTTTAAGCCTCTTTTGCATATAGTAGCTTCCCTTATTATTGAAGCCCATGGCATTTTGCAGACTCTCTTCTTTAATATGGCGCCAAAGTCTTGGTTTTGGATTTCCAGGTTGTGGCTTTGGTGTAACTGTTCCAACCTCTGTGTAGCCAAATCCCAATGCTGTCATTGAACGGATCATTTCAGCATCTTTGTCAAAACCTGCAGCTAAACCTACTGGATTTAGAAATTTACATCCAAAAATCTCTTGATGTAACCTCTCATCATCTACAAAGTTTCTTTTAATAAATGGATTAAAGAGTTGAGGGATAAACTCCCCAATTTGAAGACCATTTACTACTAGATGATGAGCATCTTCAGGATCTAGTTTAAAAAAGAGTGGTTTGATTTTTTCATAATTTATCATAATACTTTCTCTTTAATTAATTTTTGCTGATTATACTTGATGTAAAATAAAAATCCCTTAAATTTATTTTTACTCTTACTTAATAAGAGATATAAATATAATAGATTTTTAAAACTATTCGATTTTAACCTATAAATTTACCACTTCTTAATCTTTGAGCCTCCATCAATTCTATCTCTCTTGCACCAGATACAACAATATTACTGTTAGGTACAAAATCAAGAGTCTCATCTCTCTCTTCATAATCAACAGAATTTAAGATAACGCGCATTGCATTTAGTCTCGCAAGGTGTTTATTGTCTGATCGAATGATTGTCCAAGGAGCAATAGTTGTATGAGTATGTTTAAGCATCTCATATTTCATTTTAGTAAAGTCATCCCACTTCTCTTGCGCTTGAAGGTCAACTTCACTTAGTTTCCACTGCCTAAGAGGATCCGTCTTTCTTCGCTCAAATCGCCGCTTCTGCTCCTCTTTTGTAACACTAAAATAGAGTTTGATAAGTATTATACCGTTTCTAACCAATGTTTTTTCAAAGCTTGGAGTATCTTCTATAAAGATCTGATACTCTTCAGGAGTACAAAAACCAAAAACTGGTTCAACCATTGCACGATTATACCAACTTCTATCAAAGAGTACTATTTCACCTCCATGTGGAAAGTGCTCAACATAACGTTGAAAATACCATTGTGTTCTCTGCTCTTCTGTTGGTTTTCCCAATGCAACTACACGGTAGTGTTTCTCATTCATATAGCGTGTTACACGGCGAATAGTTCCACCTTTTCCAGCGGCATCACGTCCTTCAAAGAGTATAATCATCTTAAGTTTGTGAGATTCAAGATGTCTTTGAAGTTTTATAAGTTCAGCTTGATATGGTTTAAGCTCTTCAGCTTCAAGATATTTTCTAATAGCCTTTTTTTTTCTTAATACAACCGGCAATGGATCAGTGTTACTACAAACTTCAAGATCATCCAAACTATTTACTATGTTAAAGCTATTCTCTCTTTTTCCCAAGACTACAACCTTTTCTTTTTTTTTATTGTATCATTTTAGAGCGTAATCATATGTAAAATATGTTACAAAAATTGCAAAAATTAATGAGGAGTAGAAGTGGTAGATATAAAATTGTGCTTGGAGCACTATTTAATGGACCTAGAAAGTGAGGTAATGAAAATTTTGAGTGATCCAAAGACCGATAAGCGAACAAAAAATTTAGCAATGAAACCCTTAGTAAGCAAAAAGCAGATTATAAAAAATACAATAGAGGCTTTAGAACTTGTTGACAAAGTTCATAAAGAGGAGGTAACAAAGTTATAAAAGTTAAACCTCTTAGCAGACTTAAAATTGTGGTTTCAAAAAAGGTTGTTAAAGAGAAGTATTAATTGGAAATAGTAGTGCTCAATATATTTTTTAAACTTGCTTTTTCTCCAAATAAATTTTTATATATTATATAGTTGGCAAGTACCTTTTTGCCGTATCGTCTGCTTTCATCATAATATACAAGCTCCATACTTAGCCAAGGCTCATATTTCCCTTTTTTAAATAGTCCTCTCTTTTTTAAAAGCCTTTTTGTAAAACCTATTCCACCATTATATGCATATGCAATAAATAGAGGATGGTGTAGAGAGCGTTTTAAAAATTTAAGATGCTCTCTTGCGTAAAGAATATTTTTAGTTGGATCAAACATTTTATCTAGATCAAAAGGTTCATTAAGATCTTTAGCAAGTGCTTTTACTAAAAAAGGCATTATCTGCATCATCCCAAGTGCATATGATGTAGAGATTGATGATGGAATAAAGCGACTCTCTTGTCTTGCAAGTGCCAATATTAGGGCTTGATCATTTTTAGGTAGATCTTTGTATGCACTTTTATATGGCATAGGAAAGTACTCTGTTCTATATCTACTAGCTCTCTCCATTAAGAAAGAGTAGTGTCCTTCAGTTTCATCACAACTAAACTTTGTTTGTGCAAGTTTGGTCAATTGATCTGGTGAGTAGTTTTTTATTTTTCGTAAAATAGGTATCCACTCAAATTGGTTTGAAATATTAAAGTCACACCCTCTCTTTTTAAAGTCAGGTACAACCACTTTTGGTAATGGTAACCCTTTTTGCTCTCTTGCGTAGAGGGTATAGATATTTATATCAAAACTCTTAAGCAGTTTTTCTGAATATTTTCCATTTGGATCTATTTGTGCTAACCAAAATAGAGTCTTATCTAGATCAAACCGATAGTAGGCTTTTTTGTATGCACTCTCTAGATACTTTTTTGCCTGTTTGATTCTTCCAAAATTTATTGCATTCATTGCTAGAAAAAAGGTGCTTTGATGGTTCAGTTTTTTACTATCTACTGATAAAAGAGATTTTTGTGCTGTTATCATTCTATTGTCTGTTACAATCAATTTTATTGTTAGAGCAAACTCTCTTTTTGTAACTAATGTGGAAGAGTATGGCGTAATAAATTTCTAATCCACCATCTACCTAA
>CAZGCF010000043.1:0-7990 GCA_964524095.1 uncultured Campylobacterales bacterium
ATCGCTTCAAGCGCTCGCTTTTTGGCTAGCAGTTCTCTCTCTATAGAGTCATTAAGTTCTTTATAGCGTGCTTTCTCTTTCTCTAGTGCTTCAATTTTTTGCTCTAACTCTTCACCTTTTTGGCGTAACTCTTTTTCTAATGTACTTGAGCGCTCGATCAGTTCATTAAGCCGCTCTTTATCCTCACCATACTCCACCCGTGCTTTTTGGACAATATTTTTAGGAACTCCATAACGCTCTGCCGTCTCAAAAGCATAACTTTTACCTATGATTCCCTGCAAAAATGTATAGGTTGGTACTTGATTCTTCTCATCATATACAGCTGCTACCAGTTCAACTCTCTCATCACCCGCCATCATCGCTGCTAAACGTTTATGGTGCGTTGTGATGACAATCTTAATTTTTCGCCGAATCAACTCTTCTATCATTACTTTAAAGAGACTTGCCGCCTCATCACTGTCGGTTCCAAGCTCAATCTCATCAACACCGACCAACACACCATTTTGTGAAAAGAGTTGCGAAAACTGCCTCATTCGCCCTGCAAATGTCGAAATATCGTTTTTTACATTTTGTGGGTCTTCTATGATCGCCTCTATCTGCTTAAAACTACCTATCTTTGTAGCTTTTGCATCACACTTCATCGGTAGTAGATATTTTGCCAACCATGCCGAAGCAAGGATCGATTTAAGAAGCATCGTCTTACCACCAGCATTGACCCCTGTAATCATCAGCACATTTTTTGAAAAATCGATCGTAACAGGCTTGGGGTGAGAGAGTGCTGGATGTGCAAAGTCGATCAGTTTTATCACATCACTGCTATTTGGAAGTACAAATGAAAGATCGCTAAACCTTGCCATCTGCATTCGTGCCTGATAGTGATCGAACCTATCGTAAGCTTTGTCTATAAATTTGAAAAACTTCAACCAACTTGCCATCGTTTGGCTGATTTTTTTGGCAATCTCATAATAAAGCTCTTCTAATTTACTGGCAATCCCAGCCTCTTTATCTTTAAGTTTTCCGATCGATTCAGGAATTACATAGAAAAAACCTGCCGTTGTACGACCAATGATAGAGGCTTTCATTACGTGGTTAAAGCCACCACGAACCAGTAACGCCTCTTCATCATTAACGTAGTGAATCTGACGATCAACCAAATAAGGACCAATCTTAGAGCTGTTTAACATTCTTGAGAGTGTTTGACGAATAGCTTCACGATTTTGTTTGATAGCAGTTTTAAGCGATGCTAACTGCTCATCAACCTCATCTTTTAAATTCCCCTTCTCATCAAACATTCTCTCAATCTCTACAATCGGTTCAGGCACTCTAATCTCTGCAAGCCAAGTACCCAGTTCATTTTCAATCTTAAGTTTTTTTAGATACTGAAAATAGCGCACAATCTTTACAGCTTCAAAAATCTCATCGAGCCCAAGCACCCCCTGCTTGCTTAGACGCATCCAGCAGTCATCAAGATTTTTCACCTTTGGTGGTGCCTTAAACTCTACTGTTTCAAGTGCTTTAATAAAGCGAAAATGTAAAGATCTATCACCCTCCATAAAGAGCGGTTTAGGACGCGCAAGAAATCCTTCAAACTGTTCAATGTAGCCAGTTAAGTCAAGTTGTTTGACTATCTTATCCCTATGATTCATACAATCTTTTCCTTGCTATTTTCAAAACTCAAATGAGATTTAAATCTTTTGTAAATACTTTGAGATTTGTGTAAATCTTTTTTAAAAGCTGATAACCTTCTAAGCTTAAAATAATATTTTCTATTCTATCTTCAATGTTAAATGGATACTCATGTGCTAAACTATTTCTAATCTCTCTAAGCCTATCCCAACTTTCAGAGTTCTCTATAACCCCCAATTTTTCCAATAGATTTAAAGCATCTTTCATTGGTATATTTTCATGGTCTATCTCTTTTGCTGCATAAAGAACTTTTTTAAAAAGTTTTGCTCCGATTTTATCTTGAATTTTTGAAAAGTTAAACAAAAAACTATTAACAACTCTTACATTTTTATAATCATCAAAAAAAGCATTATCAATCTTTTGTGATATTAACTCCTGATAATCTATATCACAAGCTATCATCATAGTATCAATTACTTTAAAAATCTCTCTTACTTCTTGCATAGAAGTACCCCTTTTTTTGCTACTCTATCGATTGGATTATCTTGACCACGGTCTAATACAACATCGATCTTTTGCTCTCCAATCTTTCTTTTAAGTTTGACTAAAAAGTCAATCTTTCTCCTTACTAAACCATCTTTATAGGGTGTAGAGATATATAGATCGATATCCCCTCCCCTTTTTGTATCATCAATGCGACTACCAAACAAAAAGATTTCACCACTCTCAAAGACATCAAGAAAGGTCTCTTGAATTGCACGAATTTCACTCTCTGTCAATCGCACAACTTCCCCTTGTTATCAACCTTTCCATACCCACCGCCACCCGGTGTTTGAATCTCTATTTTATCTCCTTTTTTAACCTTTAACTGCACTTTAGCACCCAAATCGTACATCTTTTTATCTCGTATCAATATATTTCGCCCTTTTTGACCTTCACTCCCTCCAGCCAATCCAAATGGAGCAAAAACCCGTCGTTCGCTTAAAATGGCAAAATCGAGATCTTCAAAAAATCTATAACGCCGTATCAAACCATCACCGCCACGGTTACGTCCCAAACCACCACTTTCTTTGCGCAATGCAAAGGTTTCGATCATCACAGGGTAACGCCGTTCCAAAATCTCAACATCAGTAATACGTGTATTGGTCATATGAGTATGTACACCGCTTGCACCGTATCTTTTTGGTGTTGCTCCCGCTCCGCCTCCAATCGTCTCATAGTAGCCAAAATCTTCATTTCCAAAAGTTACATTGTTCATACACCCCTGACTTCCAGCCGACTCGCCAAAGGCTTTAAGCACCACATCGACAATCCGCTGACTTGTCGTAACATTTCCGCCTACAACAGCCGACTCACGTCCAGGATTTAAAAGTGAACCTTCCGGTAAGCTTAGTTTAATAGGTGCGATCAACCCTTCATTAAGAGGTAAATCTTCACGAAGCATTGCGCGTATCGTATAGATAATCGCCGAGCGAACCACTGATGGCGGAGTATTTTGATTTCCCCAAACCTCCATACCGCTACCGGTAAAATCAAAAACCGCTCCGCCCTCATCATCGATCGATATTTTCAATACAATTGGCGTTCCATTATCTAAAAAATCTTTGGCAAAAAGCTCTTTTTTAGAAGATTTAAAAAAGTTACGCACCGCCGTTTCACTAATCTTTTGAATCGACTCCATGTAACGCTCTATACTCTCTTTACCATACTCTCTCATCAATGCCAATACACCTGCAATTCCTTCACTATTTGCCGCTACTTGAGCGCGCAAATCACTCAAGTTATCTTCTATCCGGCGCGCACCGGCTCTCTCTAAAATTTCACGCACTCTTTTTTCATTAAATCGCCCATTCTCAACTAACTCAAAGGCTTCAAAAAGAGAACCTTCTTCAAAGAGTTGATGCGAAAAAGGCGGCATAGACCCCGGTACACTTCCACCAATGTCTGCATGATGACCGCGACTTGCCACCCAAAAGGTTACTTCACCATTCTCAATGCAGGGTGTAACCACTGTAATATCAGGCAGATGAGAACCACCCTCATAAGGTGCATTCGAAATGTAAACACTCCCCTCTTTAGGATCGGGGAATTTCTGCTTAATAGCCTTAACGACACTACTCATAGATCCCAAATGGACAGGAATATGAGGTGCATTGGCTATTAGGTTTCCGAATCTATCAAAAATCGCACAAGAGAAGTCAAGCCGCTCTTTAATGTTGGTTGAAACTGCACTCTTTCTCAAGCTATCTCCCATACGCGTTGCTAAAAAAAAGAAACGGTTGGAAAAGAGTGCATCCATCACTGCTTGAATCTCTGTCTGCTTACTATCCAACTCTGTCGGTACATCAATTATCAAATCACCATAAACAGAGAGTTCTGCACGACATCCAGGCTCTAACACAATGGTTGAAGTAGATTGCATCACAAGCGCAGGTCCTTCAATCACAGCACCACTACCGAGTCTCTCCATATCATAGACAGGTGCATCAAGCCAACTACCACCACTATAGAGGCGATGTACTCTAATCGGTTCAATCGGCTCTGAAATAGGAGCTATTTTTTGACGTGACCACCCTTTTGCAACCACTTCAGCTCTCATACGAATAGACTCAACCATCAATTGACGATCACTCATCAAAAAGCCAAACTCACGCTTAAACTTCTCTTCAAAGCTACTTTTTGCAGACTCAAAAGGTATCTCAATTAGAGTATCTGTCCCCTCATAGTAGAGTCGTGCCAACCTATACCATCTTACTTCATGGTTTTTAGGAAGTTTTGGTTCAATCTCTTCTTTAAGAGGATCAAAAAGCTCATCTCTACACTCAACAAGAGGCAATCCAATGTGGCGTATCTTTTCAAAACTGCGCTTAGCCAGTGCCATTCCAAATGCCGATAAAATCCCTGCATATCGGTGGATTAAAACCTTTTTTATCCCAAGCTTTCTTGCCACTGCCACAGCATGCTGACCACCTGCTCCGCCAAAGGCACAAAGTATATGATCAGCAGGATCAAACCCTTTTTTTAGCGTCACCTCTCTGATCGCAGTTGCCATCTGCTCATTTGCTACATCTAAAAAACCTTCGGCAACCTCTTCTATACTCTTACCAATCTCTTTAGAAACCTGCTCAAATCCTCTTCTACTTTCAGAAACACTAAGCGGTTCATCTCCATTTTTACCAAAAATCTTAGGAAAACTCTCAGGATCAAGCCGACCTGTAACAAGATTTGCATCTGTAATACTTAGGTATCCATTACGACCATAGCAAAGAGGTCCCGGATCGGCTCCGCTACTCTCAGGACCAACTACAAATAGACCATTTTTGTAAAAGAGACGACTACCCCCACCGCTTGCAACAGTATGCAGATCAACTTGCGGTACACGCACCTTTACACCTGCCGTCTCACTCTCATATCGTAAAGCCACTTCACCATCATATCGGCAAACATCGGTACTTGTACCGCCCATATCAAAGCCAATTAATGGTCTATTCTCATAGATAGAGGCAAGGGCAGTCACGCCACCGGCAGGTCCACTCAAAAGCGCTCGAGTTCCTCTAAAATCGTTCATTGCACAAAGTGTCCCGTCACTCTGCATCATCAATGTTTTATTGGCTACATCACCTTTAAAAGGGGCTTTAAAAAGGTTCAGATACTCTTGCAATTTAGGTGTCAAATAGGCATCGACAAGCGTAGTTTCAGCCCGTGCCACAGCACCCGGCAAAGGTACTGTTTCGTGACTGCAAACAACGCTAAAGCCCATAGACTCTGCTATCTCTTTGATCCGTTTCTCATGCTCAAAAAAACCGTAACCGTGCAGTAAACAGACAGCAAGATGCTTAACATTTAGCTTCAAAAGATCTGCTCTTAGCCTCTCTTCATCTAAAGGTGTCTCGACTATAAACTCACCTTTCTTTACAATTACCCTCTCTTTAACCTCAACAACAGAGCTAAAAAGTGGTTCAGGTTTCTCAATCTCAAGTGCAAAAATATCGGGACGCGTCTGATCGCCTATATAAAGTAGATCACCAAACCCTTCAGTCACTACCAGTGCTGTTGGTACACCCTTACGCTCAAGCAGTGCATTGGTAGCAATTGTTGTACCCATTCTAATAGATGAAATAAATGAAAGATCGATTGGATCTTTTTTACCATAAAGCTCATAAATCACTTCAGCAATGGCATGACTGCAAGATTCGGCATAAAATGGAGAGTTACTCAAAACCTTTTTGACAATAAAGCGATCACCAACACGTGCAATCAAATCGGTAAAGGTTCCACCACGATCAATTGCAAACTCAATCACTTCTTCAAACCCCTGATCTGATAGGTAATATCCCCAGCACCAAAGGCAACGATCAGCCCCTCATCAAACTGTTTGATAGTCTGACCATTTAGATCAAGAACTTTTACAACCTGCCCCTCTTTTGTGACACGCTCCGCCATTGTCAAATTAAACCCGCTAAATGCACCCTTTAGATCTATAGGAACCTCTACTTCACCGGCAGACCAGATAGGCAAAATAACCAACTCATCAGCCCCCTCAAAGCACTCAACAAACCCTTGAAGGTTATCAATAGTACGGCTATATTTATGCGGTTGCCAAATCGCACGGATCTTAATGAACCCACGCATATTTGCATACTCGCGCAATGCATTCATAGTCGCTTTTATCTCTGTCGTGTGGTGACCATAATCATCTAAAATCACAATATTTTGGCTATTTTCAATAATATCGAAACGCTTTTTAATGCCTCTATAGTTTTTTAGATTATTGCGAATTGACTCAATATCAACTCCGGCAACTAAAGCGGCTAAAATTGCCAAAGATGCATCTAAAGCAATATGCTCACCAAAACCAAATACATCAAACTCCCCAAAATCTTTCAAACTAAATCTTGTATGAGGCTCATTATCAATTAATACAAACTCTATTTTTTTAATATCTTTGCTTGGGTAGAGTTTAATACTTTCCAAATCTAATTTTGATAAAAATGGATCTTCAGCATTGATAACCCGAACTTGAGCCAGTTTTAAAAAAGATTCATATGCAGAATAAAAGCGCGATAGATCATACTCATAATACTCCATATGTTCAGGTTCAACATTGGTAACAATCGCCATATATGGATTGCAGTTCAAAAAACTTGCATCACTCTCATCAGCTTCAAATACTACCTCATCATTTGGTGCTATACGAACATTGGAGTGAAAGGTTTTAGAGATGGCACCAATGATGGCATTGCTTTTAGGAAGTAGTTCAGCAAGCATTGCAGATGTGGTACTTTTGCCATGCGCTCCACCGACAGCATAAACCTTCTTTTGTTTAAAGATATATTTCAAAGCCTCTTTGCGCGCATATATAGGAATTCCAAGCTCTTTGGCGCGAATATACTCAGGGTTATTTTTACGCACCGCCGCTGAATGGATCACCATATCAACCCCATCTACTGCATCACCGTGATGTGGAATTGTAATCTTTGCACCAAATTTTAGTGCCAACTCATCGGTGATCTCACTCTGCCTAATGTCAGATCCACTAATTGTATGCCCATCACCAGCCATAAACTTTGCCAGTGCCGAAATACCAATCCCCCCTATACCTATAAAATGTATCTTCAAACTCACCCTTTCTTCAGAGTCTCCAGCTCTTTTAGTGCATTGTTTAGAACTTCTGCTTTCTCTTTCATAAACCCTTCTACAGAAGGTTTGAAATTTGTTAAGAAAAAGCCGTAAATTTCACTATCGTTAGGATTATCGACATCAACCAACTCATCTATAAAATCATCAAACTTCATCTGTGATGCCGCTGCTGCAATATGAGGCATCATCGCTTGACTAAGCGTCTCATCATTAGCAGTATAGTGCAAGATCAAAAAGATCTCTTTTGCACCTTTAAAATCATTACTACTATAACGCTCTATACCATGCTCATAGATCCCTCTCATAGTATATAGATCGGTTTTATCGTTTATATCAAAAAACTCCTCTTTTGTCAGCTTATCTGCCAATCTGTCAAAAACTGTCTGCAAAATCTCTGTATATATACGATCAAGTCTCTGTGCTGAAAGATCAAGCATTACTGCTGTATCGAGCACTTCATACATACCAACAATATCTTTAGCCTTTACAGCCTTCACTTCTGCGTTAGTCAAATCAAGCATAAACTGCGGATTGTTTTTCAAATCTTCAAACTCATTTTGTTGCATTTTTACCCCTTTAAACTAAGAAAAAATTCATTTATCAATTTTGTAGAGATTCTGAAACTATTTATTTTTGCTTTTTGCAAAAATTGTTCAGCCTCATTTTTAGTTATATAACCTTTTTTAACATTGAGATACAATACACCTAAAAGACCAAGTACCTC